>DAOWGM010000123.1 GCA_030637515.1 Bacteroidales bacterium | reverse complement strand
AGATGCTTGTCCACCTGTATTTGAATAAACCTCAGTATCAACAACAAGAACATTTACATCTTCACCAGTAGCTAATACATGGTCTAATCCACCGAATCCGATATCATAAGCCCAACCGTCACCACCAAATATCCAAGTTGATTTCTTGATTAGATATTGTTCTAATGCTAAAATATCTTTTGCCAATTGATTATTTTCTTTCTTACAAGCGTTAACTACTTTAGCAGATGTTAGTTTTGAACCTTCAGCATCGTACATTTTTTCAATCCACTCTTTAAATGCAGCTTGAGTATTAGCAGCAACATCATTCATTGCAGCGTTCATTTTTTCTGCAATTCTTGTACGAAGTTTTTCAACACCAACATGCATTCCCAAACCATACTCAGCATTATCTTCGAATAATGAATTAGCCCAAGCTGGACCTTTACCTTCATTATTTGTACAATATGGAGTAGATGGAGCAGATCCACCATAAATTGAAGAACAACCTGTTGCATTAGCAATCATCATACGATCACCATACAATTGTGTTATAGTTTTGATATATGGAGTTTCTCCACAACCTGCACAAGCACCACTAAATTCAAATAATGGTTGAGCAAATTGACTGTTTTTAACACTCTTTTCTTTTGGTAAAATAGTTTCTTTATATCCAACTTGTTTGTGCATATAATCCCAGCGTGGAGCTTCTTCCAGTTGAGTATCAAGATGCTTCATTACTAAGGCTTTTGTTTTAGAAGGACAAACATCTGCACAGTTACCACAACCTGAACAATCAAGTGGGCTAACTTGTATTCTGAATTTATATTCTTTTGTTCCTCCCGTTCCTGTAAGAACATCAGTTCCTTCTGGAGCATTTGTAACTTCTTCTTCTGTTAATAAGAATGGACGAATAGCAGCATGAGGACAAACGTATGCACATTGGTTACACTGAATACAATTTTCAGAAACCCATTCAGGTACGCTAACTGCAATACCGCGTTTTTCATATTCTGTTGTTCCAGCTGGGAAAGTTCCATCTTCTCTTCCAGCAAAAGCACTTACTGGTAAATCATCACCTTTTTGTGCATTGATTGGTTCAACAACATTCTTAATGAATTCAGGAATATCTCTATCGTCTGTTTTTGCTTTAATTTCAATATTTTTCCATTCAGCAGGAATAATAACTTCTTCAGCAACTCCACCGCGATCAACTGCTGCTTTATTCATATTAACGATATCTTCACCCTTCCTACCGTATGATTTAACGATAGCTTTCTTCATTTCTTCAACTGCTATTTCGTAAGGAATTACATTAGAAATTTTAAAGAAAGCAGATTGTAAGATTGTATTAGTTCTATTTCCTAATCCAATTTCTTCAGCAATTGCAGTAGCATTAATTATATATACTTTAATTTCTTTTTCAGCTAAAGTTTTCTTCATCTCATCTGGTAGATGATTTTTTGTTTCTTCAGCATCCCATATACTATTTAATAAGAATGTTCCACCTTGCTTAATTCCTCTTAACATATCATATTTATCAAGATATGAAGGAACATGACAAGCAACGAAATCAGGAGTACCAACTAAGTATGGCGATCGAATTGGAGAATCACCAAAACGTAAGTGAGATGTTGTTATACCACCAGATTTTTTAGAGTCATAAGCAAAATATGCTTGTGCATATTTATCAGTACTATCACCAATAATTTTAATTGAGTTTTTATTTGCACCAACCGTACCATCAGCACCTAAACCATAGAATTTACCTTCGAAAGTTCCTTTAGGTACAACACTAATCTCTGGTAATAATGGTAATGAAGTAAATTTAACATCATCTACGATACCAACTGTAAAATGATTTTTAGGCTCTGCCATTGCTAAATTATCATAAACTGAGATAATTTGAGCTGGAGTTGTATCTTTAGAACTTAAGCCATAACGACCGCCAATAACTATTGGAGCATTTTCTTTTCCGTAGAATAATTCTCTGATATCAAGATATAGTGGTTCTCCATTAGCTCCTGGTTCTTTTGTTCTATCTAAAACAGAAATACGTTTAACGGATTTAGGAAGAACTTTTAAGAAGTATTTCTCTGAGAATGGTCTGTATAAATGAACAGAAATTAAACCAACTTTTTCTCCTTGAGCTATTTTATAATCAATTGTTTCTTTAATTGTAGCAGTTATTGAACCCATTGCTACGATTATATTCTCAGCTTCTTCGTGTCCGTAATATGTAAATGGATGATATTCACGACCTGTAAGTTTTGTAATTTCCTGCATATATTCTTCTACCATATCAGGAATTGGATCGTAGAATTTATTTGCGGCTTCGCGTGCTTGGAAGTAAATATCAGGATTTTGAGCTGTGCCGCGTGTTACAGGATGCTCTGGATTTAACGCATTATCTCTGAATTTTTGCACTGCGTCAAAATCTAATAATTTTGCTAAATCATCGTTTTCGAAATATTCAACTTTTTGAATTTCGTGAGAAGTTCTAAAGCCATCGAAGAAATGTACAAATGGTATTCTCGATTTGATTGAAGCTAAGTGAGCAATACCTGCAATATCCATAATTTCTTGAACACTACCTGTCGCTAACATTGCAAATCCGGTTTGACGAGCACTCATAACATCACTATGATCACCAAAGATTGATAAAGCCTGAGCAGCTAAACTTCTTGCACTTACGTGAAATACTCCTGGTAATAATTCACCAGAAATCTTATACATATTAGGAATCATTAATAATAATCCCTGAGAAGCTGTAAAAGTAGAAGTTAATGCACCAGCTTGTAAAGAACCGTGAACAGCTCCTGCTGCACCACCTTCTGACTGCATTTCAACAACTTTAACTTGGTCACCAAAGATATTTTTACGTCCGTATGATGCCCATTCATCAACATATTCTGCCATAGTTGATGAAGGAGTAATAGGGTAGATTGCTGCAACTTCACTAAACATATACGCAACATGTGCTGCTGCATAGTTACCGTCGCAAGTTATAAATTTCTTGTTTTTTGACATTTTTAACTCCTTAATTTATTTATAAAAAGATAATTAACTTTAAAATTTTTGAACTACAAAATTATAATAAAAATCTCACTTATTATATTCTTACACTGGAAAATAACTCGATATAAACTAATTCATTTTAATTTCAAATAATCTCTTATATCCCTAATACACAAATAAAAAATGCGGATGTAAATCCGCATTTTAGTGTATATTGTGTTGTGAAACATTTAGTCACTATTCATTGAGATAATGAATTCCTCATTTGTTTTTGTCTTTGCTAAACGATCTCGCAGAAACGCCATTGCTTCTATTGAATTCATGTCAGTCAAATAGTTACGTAAGATCCATATTTTATTTAACATACTTGGCTCAATTAATAGATCTTCGCGTCTTGTACTAGATGCAGTAATATCAACAGCAGGATAAATTCGTTTATTAGAAAGTTTTCTGTCAAGCTGTAGTTCCATATTACCAGTACCTTTAAATTCTTCGAAGATAACTTCGTCCATTTTAGAACCAGTCTCGGTTAATGCTGTAGAAATAATAGTTAATGAACCACCTTCTTCAATATTACGTGCAGCACCAAAGAATCTTTTTGGTTTATGAAGTGCGTTTGCATCAACACCTCCAGATAATACTTTTCCTGATGCTGGTGAAACAGTATTGTATGCACGTGCTAAACGAGTTATTGAATCAAGTAAAATAACTACATCATGTCCACACTCTACCATTCGTTTTGCTTTTTCAAGTACAATATTTGCTATTCGAACATGTCTTTCTGCTGGTTCATCAAATGTAGATGATATAACTTCAGCGTTTACACTTCGAGCCATATCAGTTACTTCTTCAGGACGCTCGTCAATTAAAAGAACTATCATGTAAACTTCAGGATGATTTGCTGCGATTGCATTGGCTATATCCTTTAGTAATACAGTCTTACCTGTTTTGGGTTGGGCAACAATTAATCCACGCTGTCCTTTACCTATAGGAGAAAACATATCAACAATCCGGGTTGATAATTTGTCATTCTGATTGTTGTTTAAAGTAAATTTTTCTTCTGGGAATAAGGGAGTTAAGTAATCGAAAGGTACTCTATCTCGAATATAGTCAGTTGTTCTTCCGTTTATTTTTTCAACCTTGATTAAAGGAAAATATTTTTCACCTTCTTTCGGTGGACGAATTGCTCCTTCAACAGTATCTCCTGTTTTCAATCCAAAAAGTTTTATTTGAGATTGAGAAACATAAATATCATCAGGAGAATTTAAGTAATTATATTCAGAAGATCTTAAAAAACCATAACCATCTGACATTATTTCAAGTACACCTGAGTTAGTTATAATGCTCTCAAACTCAAATGATTTATCGTTTCTTTTATCATAAGGTTTTTTATGGAAGTTTTCTTTTTGAGGTCTGTGTGGAGTTCTTTTTTTGAAATCTTCCCGATCAGATACATGTTTTTTCTCTGGTGCGCTATTTGTTATTTCTTTAGGTACCTCTTTTACAGCTTCTTTTTCAACTTTCTGTTGTGTGTTCTCTGTTTTGGGAACAAATTGAGTCCTTTCTTTTTTAGGTTCTCTTGTTTGATCACTTTTTTCAGGTCTCTTTTCAGGTCTTTTAGATTCTCGATCGCTAACTTTTGTTTTGTCAGTAATTCGTTTTCGTGGATTTGGTTTCTTTACAGGTTTTACCTCGGAAGTAGCATTTATTGCTTGTTGATCGAGGATTTTGTAGATTAAATCCTGTTTTTTTAGCGGCTCTACTTTTTTGATTTGTAGACCTTTAGCTATTTCTCGTAATTCAGAAACAAGCTTTTTATTCAATTCAAGAATGTCGTACATAATTTAATTTAGGAAATTATTTTTTTGATATTTTATTAATATTTGAACTGTTATCTATTGATAAGTCAGTAATTTTTTGATTTTTACTGTAGGAGATTAATTTATCCAAAAGGAAATTCATTGCAATATTAAAGATTTCCAGACAATAACCAAAGAAAGAACTTCTTTTTTTTTAAAAAAAAAGAAGTAGAAATAACAATTCGTAAATAATAATGACCAAAAAGTTTTATTGTAAAGATTTTTATTTACATATTTGAATTCAATTGAAACAACAAACTATAATTTATCGTATAAATTAAGTTAAACACTCTTACCCACAGATGAGACAGTTAAAAATCATTAAACAGGTTACTAATCGGGAGACTGCCTCGTTAGACAAATATTTACATGAAATTGGGAAAGTAGATCTTTTATCGGCAGAAGATGAGGTTGAATTAGCACGAAAGGTCCGTAATGGAGATAATCTTGCATTAGAAAAGCTTATTAAAGCTAATTTAAGATTTGTGGTCTCTGTATCAAAACAATACCAGAATCAAGGTTTAAGCTTGCCTGATTTAATTAATGAAGGAAATTTGGGATTGATAAAAGCTGCTAAACGTTTTGATGAAACACGTGGTTTTAAATTTATATCGTATGCTGTATGGTGGATTCGACAATCTATATTACAAGCTTTAGCCGAACAAGCAAGAATTGTAAGATTACCGTTAAATAAAATTGGCTCTATTAATAAGATTAATAGAGCTTTATCTGAACTCGAGCAGAAATATGAGAGAGAACCTTCTGTAGACGAGATTTCTCAGGCTATTGAGCTTGCTCCACATGATATTAAAGAGGCAATGCGAAGTGCCGGACGTCATGTGTCGATGGATGCACCACTTACTGATGGTGAAGATGGTGATATGTACGAGGTGCTCCTAAGTAAAGATAATCCTGGTCCGGATAGTAGTTTATTAAATGATTCTTTGAGAAAAGAAATTGAACGGGCATTATCTTCATTAACAGAAAGAGAAGCAAGTATTATTAGATTGTATTTCGGATTAAATGGAAAACATCCATATACGCTTGAAGAAATCGGAGAGGAGTTTAATTTAACTCGTGAAAGGGTTCGCCAAATTAAAGAAAAAGCAATAAAGCGATTAAAGAATACTACCAGAAGCAAGATTTTAAAAACTTATCTGGGATAGAATTAACAAAAACTCAGGAAGCCATTCGGTTTCCTTTTTTTATTTATTTTTGTAGAAACAAAACAAAAAACAATGACTCATTTAATATCACCTTCGTTATTATCAGCAGATTTTGGAAATTTGCAAAAAGACATTGAAATGATTAATCAAAGCGAGGCTGACTGGTTTCATTTGGATATAATGGATGGTGTTTTCGTTCCCAATATTTCATTTGGTTTCCCAATTATTAAATTTGTTAAAAAACACGCGAAAAAACCACTTGATGTTCATTTAATGATTGTTGATCCCGACAGATATATTGAAGATTTTCAGAAGGCAGGAGCAGATTTATTAACTGTTCACTATGAAGCTTGTAATCATTTACACAGAACCATACAGAATATAAAATCGAAGGGAATGAAAGCAGGAGTGAGTCTTAATCCACATACTCCGGTACATTTGTTAAAAGATGTAATTGCTGATTTGGATTTAGTATTAATTATGTCAGTAAATCCAGGATTCGGAGGTCAAAAATTTATCCTAAATACAATTGAGAAAATAAAAGAATTAAAGGAGTTGATAGTAAAAAAGAAATCAAATGCATTAATTGAGGTCGATGGTGGTGTTGACAATACAAATGCCAAAATGTTAATAGAAGCAGGTTGTGATGCTTTAGTTGCTGGTAGTTATATCTTTGGATCAGGAAATAAGTTAGAAACTATAAAAAGTTTAAAAAGTCTTAGTAATCTGTAATTAAATATTTCCTGTCTTTTCAGGAATAACAAAAAATAAAGTCAGCCATAGATTCTTCGATAAACTCAGAATGACAAGGCTGACTTTTAATATGATTTCAATTTTTATTCTTTACCTTCTAAGTAATCTTTTAAGTAAGAATATCTTTCAGTAAGTTTTCCGTCTTTTACTATGGTCGCTCTTTCAATCATCCCTGTGTTGTCATCACCAAATAATGATGGATAAACCTTATCGATTAAATTATTTCCAAAATCTGATGAAGCATTTCGGGGTAATTCTCCAGGAAGATTATCAACAGACATTACTGTTATATTTTTTGGACTTACAAATGGAGGTTCTGCTTTTCCAGTTTGCGGGTTGTAACCAAAAAATGGATCTGCAATAGTTGATGCTTTAACTGTTGAGGCAATTGGGCCATCAACATCGCAGCTAACATCTGCAATAACAGTAATTTTAAATTCAGGATCAAGATAGTCTTCTTTTGTTATAAAGTTTGGTGATTTAGGATCCCAGAAATGACATGCAACAAGAATATCGGTAACTTTTGTAAATGGGTTGAAAGTAGATTTATACTCCTCAGGGTGTTTAAAGAAATGGTGAAGATCAAATTGCATTCCACCTTTATGCTCTACGTAATGTTCCGGATCAATACGACAAAGTACCGGTTCATTAAATTCCTGATTTAGGAATTCGTCAGCACTTACTTCTCTTATGTTTAACTGGCTTAAAGTTTCCATTGCTCCCATAGCAACTCTACCGCCTCCGGTTACAAGAATCTTTTTCTTTTCGAGTTTAATCTTTTTTAAACCCGCAAACATCTCATCCATATCTTTACATTGATGAGCTGGCTTTAATTCAAAATTATCCGTTCTAATTCCCCTCGCTCTCAATCCATTATACGCCCCAACAATTCCTGCCCAACGACCAAATGCAACAATTCGTTGTTCGTCATAATCGGTTAAATACTCATAATCGATTAAACGTATTTTTTTATTGATTACTTCTTGCAATAATCCTCGGTTATATGGCTGCTTTTTGGCTATATGGGAAAAGAACATATATGTTTTATCCTCAATAAAAGTTTTTGGATCAACTTCTTTTACTCCTAAAAGAATATCACAATCGCTTAAATCTTCTTTCATATTTAAGTCAAGATACTGATACTCTTCATCGGTATAACACCTAATATCACTTGGTTGAACAAAAACATCAACTTTTGGGAAACGTTCAGATAATTTTACAGCTTGAGATGGAGTAACAGGGACTCTTTTATCTGGTGGATTTTTGGTTTCGCGTAGAATACCAACTTTTAATTTAGGTGCCATATTTATTTAATTTTAGAATTACTAATTGAGAGCCTAAAATTAATTTTTTTTAACAAAAAAAATAATAAAACGTATAAGATATTGTAACTTTGCACTTCTGATTTGGGGCTGCCTTGGTTTTGACGGTTGGGTAAATTGGAATGTAAGCATGTCGAGCTTTGTGTTTTGGCTCGTTAATCCTGGAACTCAAATTTATAAACGGCGATAATAATTACGCGCTTGCTGCTTAATCTCACTCAGTGAATTAAACTTAATCTGTGGTCTAGGTACTACAGACAAGCTGTCTCTCAAAGGGCGTTGTTTAACCGCACTTGATTCAGAGGCATCGTAAATGTTGAACTAGTTTAGTTGGCGCTTCGACAATTAAGCGAAATTAAGAAGCTAAGGTTTAGCTCGGCTGCTCTTTGCCAGACTACTCACGAAAACCAATAATGAGATAAGCATGTAGAAAGCATTTGGATTCCTTGTCCGGACGCGGGTTCGACTCCCGCCAGCTCCACTTTTAAAAAGATTTTTTATTTGTTTAAGGCTTAATTAAATTTTTTGAACTATTTTTAATTTAATTATTAACTGAAAATTTAATTATGAGAAAATTTACACTCTTACTTATTGGTCTTGTTTTTACTATGCAGCTTTCTGCACAGGACTCTCCAAAAACGTTTGAATTTAATTTTTATCCTTCTATTCATTTTGGTTTTTTTAGTCCGGAAGATGTAAATCAGTATATTGCCGATGATTTAAGTAGTTATACTGTAACCTTTGGTACTACAGATTTAATTATGAACTTTAATATTGGTGCCGGATTAGGATTTAGGTTTCTGAATTTAGTTGAAATTCAACCTCAAGTTGAATATTCTATTGCACCAAAGGTTATCAGTGGTGCTAATAGTTATTCATATTCAAAATTCTCAGGAGGAATGATGGCTAACTTCATGATTCCAATTGCTCCAAACAGAAAAAGTAGTATTATTGTTGGTGGTGGAATGTTTTATAATACTATGAGTTTTGAAGAATATTCAGGAAGCTCTATGAATCCAAGAGTTCAGGCAGGGCTGAGTTTAAACAATAATAGATTTAATCCTCAAATTATTTTTGCTTATGATTTAGCAAAAGCTACTGTAGATGAGGCTGAATATTTTGAACTTGATTATTCTTCTTTTAGAATTGGTGTAAACTTGAACTTTTAATTTTTTAAAAACTTGAACTATTTGTGTTAGACATTGTCTTGCATTAAAGAATATTGAACCTTTCTTAACCAAAGATTGTTAATAATAAGTTAGGGTAAAATGTCTTTTAATGAGAGAATATGTTATTTTTGACAACATTGAACCATCTAAATATGTGAATAGTTTTTATTCGCATTAATAAGATTTAATTAAATCTATAAATTAAGGAAGTTATGAGCAATCTAAAAAATCAAACTTTTCCTTCTTTACTTGAAAATAGTGTTAAGGTATATGGTAATAATATTGCTTTATCATATGTAAATGGGAATCCTCTTACATACAATGATCTTGATAAGGAAATTAAGAAAATCAAGAACATGCTTGTTGGTATGGGTATATCAAAAGGAGATAAAGTTGCAATTTTAAGTCGTAATATGCCTAATTGGGGGATTTCATTTTTTGCAATAACCTCTATTGGAGCAATAGTAGTGCCATTACTACCGGATTTTCATGACGATGAAATAAGAAATATTATAGAGCATTCGGAATCAAAAGCAATTTTTGTTTCAAAATTAATGTATCCTAAAATTAAGGATTTACCTGACAATCTGCTTGAAACAATAATTTATTCTGATGATTTTGAAGTTGTAAAGGGGAAATCGTTAGATAAAGAAGTAAATAATATCAATTATACCATTGAAGAGTCTGATCTTGCTTCGATTATATATACATCTGGTACTACCGGAAAATCAAAAGGAGTAATGCTGACTCATAAGAATATTATTTTTGATGCGGTACAAGTTCTTACTATTGAACCTGTAAAGTCACATCATCGTTTTCTTTCAATTCTACCATTGTCTCATACCTATGAAAATACATTGGGTTTTGTTTTGCCACTTTTGCAAGGTGCAACAGTATATTATCTTGAGAAGCCTCCAACTGCAGCGGCTTTAATTCCTGCAATGAAGAAAGTACAACCTACTCATATCCTTAGTGTGCCAATGGTAATTGAGAAAATATACAGAAATCAGGTTTTACCAAAATTTACAAAAAGTAAGGTTTTATCAATATTATATAAGATACCTACAATTCGTAAGATATTGAACAAATTAGCCGGTAAAAAACTATATGAAACATTCGGGGGTAAACTTGAGTTTTTTGGTGTTGGTGGCGCTGCATTAGACCCTGTTGTTGAAAAATTCCTGCGTGAAGCAAAATTCCCATATGCAATTGGCTATGGATTAACAGAATCTTCACCATTACTTTCGGGTGCTAATCCTCATATTGTTAAGTTTAGAGCAACAGGTCCACCTATGGAAGGTATTGAAGTAATAATTAATAACCCCGACTCAAAAACCGGTGAGGGAGAAGTGTGGGCAAAAGGGGATAATATTATGAAAGGATATTATAAAGAACCTGATTTGACAAAAGAGGTATTAACTAATGATGGTTGGTTAAAGACAGGAGATCTTGGATATTTTGACAAAGACAATTTTCTTCATTTGAGAGGTAGAATAAAGAATATGATTGTTGGAGCCAGTGGTGAAAATATTTATCCTGAAGAGATTGAATCAGTAATAAATAATTTTAGATATGTTCTGGAATCAATTGTTGTTGAAAAGAAAGGGAAATTGGTTGCTCTTGTGCATTTTAATTACGAAGAACTTGAAAAGCAATTTCAGCATCTAAAAGAAGAGGCTGTCTATTATGCTAAGAAAAAGGCAGAAGAATTGAAGCTTGAATTGCAGGAGCATGTTAACTCAAAGGTTAATAAATTCTCAAGAATTAATACCGTTGTTCCACAATTAATCCCATTTGAAAAAACCGCAACTCAAAAAATTAAACGCTATTTATATGCTAATGCTTAATTGATATTTTGAAGATATAAAACAGCAATTTGCATATAGCATATTGCTGTTTTTTTTATCAATAAAGTATAGAAATAACCTTATGTTTTCTTGACAATTGCAATCTATTTAAGTACTTTAATCCAAAGCACAGGAAATGAAATATTTCATTGGAGATGTACATGGATGTATTAAAACGCTTAAGGAATTAGTTCGGCAAATATCTATAATTGATAAAAATCCTAAATTATACTTCGTTGGGGATTTAATTGATCGTGGTCCTGATTCAAAAGCCGTTATTGATTATATTATTGATCTTAATATCAGTGGTGTTGAATCTATGAGTGTTCGCGGAAATCACGAAGAGATGCTAATTAATGCATACTTGCATAATCAGAAAATAACAGATACAGATTGGTATGCAAATGGAGCCGAAAGAACAATAAAAAGTTTCAATGTTAATGCCGATATAAAAAAACCTGTAAATGAACTAATCCCTAAAGAATATTTTCAATATTGTTCTGCTTTGCCTTATTTTATAGAACTGCCTAATTCTATTATAGTTCATGCCGGATTGAATTTCAGAATTAGTAATCCTTTAACTGATTTTAAAATCATGATTTGGACAAGAGAAGAGCAATATAATAAGGTTTTAGCTAAAGGAAAAAGAATAATTCATGGACATTCGCCGATACCATTGGAAAAGCTAAAATGTAAATTAGAATCAGGATTACCGGATATAATAAATGTTGATACCGGATGCGTTTATATTCAACACAAAGGCTTAGGATATTTAACAGCTTTTAATGCCGATACATTGGAACTGATTTCTGTAAAAAATATGGATTTAATTTAATATCTTTATTAAACTATAATATTGTTAAATTAACAAGTACAGAATATGGCAGATCACGAAGATTTAATACGATTGTATACAGGTTCAGAAATTGACGTTAGTGTATTGAAAGAGGTATTAGACGATAAACAGATTCCATCTATAATAAAGAACGAAATGGATTCAGGTAAGGCTGCTGGTTTTGGTGGTGGATATGCAGGGTCTGAAGCTCATATATTGGTTTCGGAAAATGATTATAAACGTGCAAAAGTTTTACTCGGAGAGTTTTTAGATTCTTTTGAAAAATAGTTTTAATTATTGGTAAATTAATTCGTTATAGGCTTAGTAAAACAAAATAGGGAATTTATTGTTATTGATCTAAACAATTTAAATTATTAATGCATCAGTTAAAAAAGACACAAAATATCCTTATTTCGGTTAAAGAGGCTTGGGAGTTTTTTTCACAACCAGATAATCTGGCAAAGATTACTCCTTCGAACATGAATTTTAACATTCTGTCAAGATCTGATGCAGGTGAAATGTATCCTGGAATGATAATTACTTACCAAGTAAGCCCATTATTTAACTTGTCGGTAAATTGGGCGACAGAAATATCACAAATAAAAGAGCATAAGTATTTTATTGATAATCAAATTCAAGGACCATATAAGATATGGCATCACGAACATCATTTTAAAGAAACTGAAAATGGCACTGAAATGAGAGATGTTCTATTCTATGAAGTAAAGTTTGGACTTATTGGGCAACTTTTGCACAGACTATTTATAAGGAAACGTATTGAGGGTATTTTTAACTACAGAGAAGAAAAAATAAAAGAACTTTTTGGTTCTGTTTAAGTTCCAAAAAGTCCTTTGAAATATACTTATTTAGCAAATGATATTTATTCTAATGGAAATCTCTTAAGCTTTCCATTAGTTTTTTTCTGGTAAAGAAAATCCTGCTTTTAACAGTGCCAATTTTTAATTCTAATTCATCGGCGATTTCTTTGTATTTATAACCTGATAAGAACATATTAAAAGGTTGTTTAAATTCCCTAGGTAAGTTTTCAATTTGCTTTATTATCTCTTTAGTGGTCATTTCATTATCTGGTCTGGTCGGAGATATTTCTTTTGATAAGTTCAGGAAATAAAGATTGTTTGTTGTATCGTTATGCGTATTTTGCTTTTGCTGTTTGCGATAGTTATTAATGAACGTATTTTTCATAATAGTAAAAGCCCACGCTTTTAAGTTTGTATATCCTACAAATTTATCACGATGCGATAATGCTTTTAAATATGTTTCTTGTAATAGGTCCTGAGCTTCTTCTCTATTTGAAGTTAAACTCATCGCGAACCTTGAAAGTTTAGTCTCTAAACTTATAAGTTGATGATTAAATTCAATTGCTGTCATAGTTGTATGTTTTATTTATTTTCTTAAACAAATATACGACCCTGTTGAATGCAAATGCAAATCTATAGATGCCTGAAAAGCTATATTTATAGGTGTTTCTAAATAAGATGTGATGCTGGATCTTTCTGAATCATCCAGAATAAAAGACATGCGTATCTTTTATTGCTCATTATTCTAAATTGTAAAAAAGTGTATTTTTTTTGTTTAATCTTTGTGTGATATAATTAACAATTGAATGAACAAAAAATCCTGCTGAAAGTTAGGCAGGACAGGTTGTTTAGAATGATTCTGAATAATTATTGATTTTTTAGCACCTTCTTGAAATGTAGAGGGGATGACACTTTTAGAACATTTGAAGGTAAATCAATATTATTCTCTTTTATTTGTAATCCTGTAACATATATTTTCTGAAATGGGAAGCTCTCAGAAAGTTTCTTTAAGTAAATAGAAACTTCATTCATGTTAAGTGATGACGTTAGCGAAGTAAATAAATAATCAGGATTAACCATTTTGCTTGTTTCTAAAACATCATTTAAAGGCATTGAACTCCCTAAGTAATATACTAATTGCCCTGATTTCTTAATCAAATAATTGTAAAACAGTAAAGCTAATTCATGATATTCACCTTCCGGTAAAAACATTACAAATTTCCTTGCAGTCTGACTGTTAGAAACCACAATATTATCAATAGCAACCATTAACTTTTGCCTAAAAAGATTTGATACAAAATGTTCATGTGCTGGATTAATTGAACCTGTTTGCCACAATAGACCAATTTTCTCAAAGAAAGGGAAAATCACCTTAACAACAGTATTCTCAAATCCTTCGTGCATAATATAGCGTGATAGAATTTTGTCAAATTTGTATTCATCCATTTCAACCATAGCAATAATTAAACTCTCAATATTGCTTTCCGAACTTGTTGAATCAGCGGATACACTCATTACTTTATCTGTTATTTCAGAATCCGATAATTTTGAAATATCCGATATGCGTATTCCAACGCGATTTAATATTGCTATATTTAATAATCTCTTTAAGTCACTATCGCAGTAGTGCCTTATGTTAGTATCTGTTCGTGCTGGTTTAATTATACTGTAGCGTTTTTCCCAAATTCGAATTGTATGCGCTTTTATTCCAGATAAATTCTCCAGCTCCTTGATAGAATAACTTGCCATATATTTATGTTAAATAATTAGGTTTATTCTTAGAACAAGAATTTGAAATAATAGTTCAATACTTTAAAAGATTTTTCTTTATAAAATAGAAGGAGTAAACAAAATTTGGATGCTGAAGTATGTTTAATATCTGAAATAAGTCTATTTTAATCTCACAATTACATCTCCTTTAGAAACCATATCTCCATGCTTAAAAAAGATTTCATCAACTTCTCCGTCGTAATCGGAAACGATCTCATCATAAGTATAGTTGTTCTCAATATAGCAAATTCTTTGACCTTTTTTAACCTGATTGCCTTGTTCAACAGCTTGTTCTTCAATAAAGTAATTGAGATTATAGAAGATTCTCCCCATATAAGGTGAAGGAATATCTTTTTTTGTTGGATCTACTTTAACATGTCCTTCTCTTGATTTAGGGAGTTTGGCTTCTTCTTTTAATTTCTGTATTTCTTCCAGAAAACGTTGTTTTGCTAATCCTGATTTAAAATCGCGATACTGGCGCTCGTGCATGGCAAACTCAAATAATTCCTCATCATCTTCACCTGTATCCCAATCGTTTTCTTCCATTTCTTTACGAAATCTATCTAACTCATCTGGATAATTATCTTGAGGTACGCCTGTGTAAAATTCTTTTCCCTGATTTTCTGCTATTTCAATAATTTGAGGATCCAGTTTTCCTGGCAATTTCCCAGCTTTGCCAATTATCATATCCCAGGCATTATTGTCGATAATTGCAAATTTCTCTTTATCCTGAATATCCTGCATTACGTTTAATAATGCAATGTTTTTAACATACTGACTAAATGGAGTTACAAGAGGAGGATTGCCTAACTTGGGCCAAATATCAATTACTTCATCAAATAATTTAACAAGTAAATCATCTTCTGTGAGTTTTTCTTTTCCGTTAGCTTCAAGAGTTTGATTAAGTCCTTTATGTACACCTTTTAAATCTGCCATCATACTTCCCATCATTCCGCCTGGAAGCCCAGCCTGTACAAGTAATGACGACATGTATCTGTTTTTAGGATTGATAAAGTATCCTAAAAAATCATCCATAAATTCTTGATTTAAAGCCCTGGCTTTCATATACGCCTTCATGTTTATTTCGGGAACATTAAATCCAGCATCTTTAAGCATCGCTTGAACTGTAATTATATCAGGATGTACCATTCCCCATGATAAAGGTTCCATTGCAACATCAAGATAATCAACTCCTGCTTTTGCAACTTCCAACATGGAAGCAACAGAGAACCCAGGACCTGAATGACCGTGATACTGAACTAAAATATGTGGATATTTTCTTTTGATTTCGCCTACAAGCTTCCCTAGAGTTACTGGACGACCAATACCAGCCATATCTTTGAGGCAAATTTCATCGGTTCCATACTCAACTGCTTTGTCAACAATGCCCATAAAATATTCTACAGTATGTATGTTGGAATGAGTTATGCTTAATGTAGCCTGTGAAATCATTCCAGCTTCTTTTGCATATTTAATTGAAAGTTCTAGGTTTCTATGATCATTTAAACCACAAAAAGAACGGGCAATATCAACTCCTTGTGCTTTTTTTACTTTGTACATTAATTTTCTAACATCAGCAGGAACAGGAAACATTCTGATTCCGTTAAGTGCTCTTTCCAGCATATGAGTTTGAATTCCTGCATCGTTAAATGGCTTTGTCCATTCTCTTACAGCTTTATTAGGATTTTCTCCATATAACAAATTTACCTGCTCAAAAGCACCACCGTTAGTTTCAATTCTCGAAAAGCAACCTATATCAATTATTACAGGAGCTATTTTTTTAAGTTGATCAACCCTAGGAACATATTTTCCCGAAGATTGCCACATGTCACGATAAACCAGACTGAATTTTATTTCTTTACTCATAACTTATCAAAATGATCATATCACATAAAAATACGAGTTTTAGTTTAATTAAGTATAACAATAGCAGTTTAAATAAAATACTTCTGATTGTAGTATTTTTATTTTTAATACTTAAACTAAAACAATAGTATTAACTTTGCCGAGAAAATAAAATTAAAAGTTTTGGGAAGAATTCTGGCAATAGATTATGGGAGGAAACGAGTAGGAATAGCAGTAACTGATCCCTTGCAAATAATTGCAAATTCTTTAACTACTATTCAAACAAAAGACATATGGGACTTTTTGGCTGATTATTTTCAAAAGGAAGATGTCGATTGTGTTGTAATAGGTTATCCAAAACAAATGAACAATCAAGCTTCTGATTCTGTTAGGTACATTAATCCATTTTTAGGAAAGTTTCAAAAGGTTTATCCAGAAATGGAAATCATACAAGTAGATGAGAGATTTACATCAAAAATGGCATTTCAAACTATGATTGATGCAGGCCTTAAAAAGAAAGCAAGACAAAACAAGGAACTAGTTGATACAATAAGTGCAACAATAATTTTACAATCATATTTAGAACAAAGAACAAAATATTAAAATGATTTATCCAATAGTAATATATGGTTCACCGGTTTTAAGAAAGGTGGCAAAAGAAATTGATAAGGATTATCCTGGACTTGATAAGTTTATTGAAGATATGTGGGAGACTATGTATCATTCTGATGGATTAGGACTTGCGTCTCCGCAAGTTGGTAAATCTGTTCGCTTATTTGTGATAGATGGTTCTCCTCTCGAAGAAGATGAACCTGCGTTAAAAGATTTTAAAAGGGTTTTTATTAATGCTCAAATAGTTGAAAAAGCAGGCGAAGAAAAAACAGTAAATGAAGGGTGTTTAAGTATTCCTTTATTACGAGAAGATGTTGTCCGACCATCAAAAATAAGAATGGAATATTATGATGAAGATTTTAATTTTCATGATGAGTGGTTCGATGGTATGGCAGCAAGAGTAATACAACATGAGTATGATCATACTGAAGGAATATTATTTACAGATAAGGTTGCACCTATTAAAAAACGATTAATTAAAGGTAAATTACTTGCAATAACAAAAGGGAAATTTAATGTGGATTATAAGGTAAAGCTACCAAAATAGAATATTTCCTGAAAATTTAATTATAGCCTTTTAATATTTATTAAAAGGCTTTTTCTTTAAATGAAAATTAAACTTTTCATTTTCAATCTGGTCTAAAAAAATGTGTTTTGAACAGAATTTTTATTTTGCTGTTTTAATTGATAAATTTGATTTAGAAGCTAATCTTAAAATTTACTAAATATTTTAAAAATGAGAATCTTACAAAAAAACAATCGATTGAATGTGCGAACTTTGTTTGTGCAGCTTTTTTTAGTTGTGTTTATGTTAGCATCAACTAATCTTTTTGCAAAAAAAGAAGAACCTAAAAAAGAAGAAGATCCTGTTAATTCAGGAATTTTAGGTGGATTAAATTTCAGAAACATTGGTCCTGCTTTTGCATCAGGAAGAATTTCAGATTTTGCTGTTAATCCTGAAAACGCTTCTGAATTTTATGTTGCGGTTTCTTCAGGGAATATCTGGAAAACATATAATAATGGAATTACTTTTGAACCGATATTTGATAGTTACGGTTCGTATTCAATAGGATGTATTGCTATTGATCCAAATAATTCAAATGTCGTATGGACAGGTACTGGGGAAAACAATCATCAGCGTGCATTAGGATATGGCGATGGTGTTTATAAATCTGTTGATGGTGGTGGTTCATGGACGAATGTAGGATTAAAAGAGTCTCGACATATTGGTATGATTGCTATTAATCCTCAAAACTCTGATATAGTTTATATTGCAGCTGAAGGTTCAGCATGGGGCCCAGGAGGCGAAAGAGGTCTGTATAAAACTGTTGATGGTGGTGAGAACTGGACAAAAGTTTTAAATATTAGTGAAAATACAGGTGTGAATAATGTTTTGTTAGATCCAAGAGATCCTGAAGTTATTTATGTAACTACAGAGCAACGTCGTCGTCATGTTCATACAAAAATTGGCGGTGGACCAGAGTCTGGTGTTCAGAAATCTACAGATGGTGGAAAAACTTGGAAAGAAATAGAATCGGGTTTGCCAGGTGTTCATAAAGGAGGAATGGGAATTGCAATATCTCCTGTTAATCCAGATTATTTATATCTAATTATTGAAGCTGCTGATGATAAAAGTGGTTTTTATAGATCAACAAATAGAGGTGAATCATGGAGTAAAATGGGTGATCACTCTTCAAGTGGTCAGTATTATAACGAAATCTTTTGCGATCCTATTGATGTGAATAAAGTATTTTCTGTTGAAACTGTTTCTGCTGTAACAGTTGATGGTGGAAAAACATGGAAACGATTAGGACTAAATAACCGTCACGTTGATGATCATGCACTTTGGATTGATCCTTCAAATACAGATCACTGGATAATTGGAGGTGATGGTGGTGTTTATATTACATACGATGATGGTAAAAATTATCGTCAAGTTTCTAACTTGCCAGTAACTCAGTTTTACAGAGTTGGAGTTGATAATGACTATCCGTTTTATAATGTAACAGGAGGAACTCAGGATAATAATAGTTGTGTAGGACCTTCAGCAACAATAAGTTCTGATGGTGTTACAAGCGATGACTGGAAAGTTACAGTTGGTGGTGATGGTTTTTGGTCGCAAATTGACCCTGAAAATCCTGATATTATTTATAACGAATCACAGTATGGTTGGGTATCCAGATATGATAAGAAAAGTGAAGAGTCTGTTTTAATAAAGCCTCAACCTGCAAAAGGTGAACTGACTTATAAATGGAACTGGAACTCACCATTAATTATCAGTCCTCATAAAAACACACGTTTATATATGGCTGCTGAAGTAGTATTTAAAAGCGAAGATAGAGGAAACTCATGGGAAGTAATTAGTGATGATTTAACTGCTAAAATTGATCGAAACACATGGCCTGTAATGGGTAAATATTGGAGCGCCGATGCTGTTGTTAAAGATGTTTCAACATCTCAGTTCGGAATGGTTATTTCTTTAGTTGAATCTCCTATTAAAGAAGGTTTGCTTTATGCAGGTACTGATGATGGTGTTATATCTGTAACTGAGGATGATGGAAAAACCTGGAGGAAAATTACAAGTTTCCCAGGGATTCCTGCTAATACATATGTAAGCGACATTCACGCTTCTCGATACGATGAAAATATAGTTTATGCATCTTTTGATAACAGAAAAAGAGATGATTTTAAACCTTATATATTAATGAGTAGCGATAAAGGAAGAAATTGGAAGTCTATCAATACTGGTTTTGAAGAAAATGGAACAATTCACACTATTGAACAAGATCATAAAAATAAAGATCTGTTATTTGCAGGAACTGAATTTGGAGTTTATTATTCATTCAATGGAGGTCAAAAATGGATTGAATTATCGAATGGTTTGCCTACCATAGCAGTAAGAGATATGGTAATCCAACAAAGAGAAAGTGATCTTGTAATTGCAACATTTGGTAGAGGGTTTTATATCTTAAATGATTATTCTCCATTGCGTGATGTTAATCCATCTTTAGTCGAAAAAGGAGCACACATGTTCCCAATAAAGGATGCATTAGTTTACGTTCAGTCAGGTAAAAAATACGGACAAGGATCAACATATTTCACTTCGCCTAATCCTAAATTTGGTGCAACTTTTACATATTATATGAAAGAAGTTCCTAAAACAAATAAGAAAATCCGTAAAGAAAAGGAGAAAGAATTATTTGAAGCAGGAAAACCAATACCTCAGCCAACATGGAAGGAAATGGAAGATGAAGGGAAAGAAATTGCACCTTATCTTATTTTCACAATTAAGGATGAAGACGGTACAATTGTTAAGAAAATGAATAAAAAGCCGTCAAAAGGTGTAAATCGTGTAAATTGGGATTTAAAATATACCGGAGATTTCTCAATCAGATTATCTGATGATAAATTTGATCCTTATAATGATGGTCGTGGATTTTGGTTAGTTATGCCAGGTAATTACAAAGTATCTGTTTCAATGTATGAAAAAGGTCAGGTTAAGGAATTAATAGCTGATCAAGACTTTGTTGTTAAGCCTTTAAATAACACAACACTTCCTGCTCCAGACAGAAAAGCAATGGTTAAATTCCAGCGTGATGTAGCAGAAATGACTCGTGTTTTAGTTGGAACTGTTGACTTTAATGAAGAGTTACTTGAAAAAGTGGCTTACTTGAAACAAGCTATTGTAAATACTCCAAGTGCTAGTCATGAATTGTTAGTAGAAGCAGAAAAAATCGAAAAGCAGTTAGAAGATATTTTATATAGATTTGAAGGAAGTGATGCAAAGGCAAGTGATGAGGAAATACCTCCAAGACAAGTTCCTTTAGGAAATAGATTGCAGTATATTCTTTGGGGACAATCAGGTTCTACTTCAGCAATAACGTCAACAAGTAAAATGGCTTATCAGATTATTCAGGAAGAATTACCTGAACTAATAGAACAACTTAAAACCATTACCAAAGTTGATATTAAAAATTTAGAAGAAAAACTTGAGGATGTAAAAGCTCCTTGGACGCCTGGAAGAATTCCAGTAATGAATTAATTGAACATAATTAATTGAAAAATGTTTTAAAACCAGGGATTGACAATTCCTGGTTTTTTTCTTAAATTTGATAAACGTACGAATATCGGTGATAAAGGTCTTAAAATACTTTTTTAATATTCAAACATAAAAAATTACCTATCGTATATTTGCGTAGTTACAGGTTAACTATCTTAAAGGAATTATAAATTTAAAAAAATCAGAGATGAAAAAGATTGGATTATTGGTAGTTGGATTGATTCTTATAGTAGTGTGTAGTTCATGTAATTTGAACAAAACTTGTCCAGCCTATTCTGACAGTTCTGTTGAAACAGAACAAAGTGTTTAAATTTTAATATGTAGTATTTTTTCTTTAGATTTGATAAATTGAAAAAAGAAATTTTAACTAAACCATCATGAAAAAAATCATTGCGGCTCTATTATTATCGTTGTTTGTTGTTGCTATTCTAAGTTCTTGTAAAAGCAAAGATTGTCCTGCTTATAGTCAAACTAATACAGAACAAACAGATATTAATTCCTGATAAATACTTATTAGTTTAAATATTTTCAGTACAGTTAAGTAATTACTTATTATCTGTCTCAAATTTGTTACATTTACATTTGAGACAGTTTTTATTTATATGAAACTAAAGGTATACATTACTGCTACTATACTTTCCTTTTTATTTTTAAAGGTATACTCCCAAGAAATACAGGGCGATATTCCCAAAGTTTTTTATAAAAACGAAAAAACATTAGGCTTACAATTAAATACAAATGGGTGGGGAATAGGTTATCGTTTTGGAGATAGAATAAACTATTTTGAAAAACGTATTTATGAAGTAGATTTTTCCATAATAAAGCATCCTAAAGAAATTAAATCATCATCAACATTTTTTAGTTCAGAATCATTTGTGTTTGGTAAATTGAATAGTGTTTTTGATTTGAGTCTCGGTTACGGAAAGCAAAACGAAATGTTCTCAAAGAGGGACCCAGGGAGTGTTGCAGTTAGATATTTTTATTCAGTTGGAGCTTCTGCAGCATTTTTAAAACCTATCTATTATAAAGTTCTATATCCTTTAAATGATAGTGTTTATGGTGTTCAGGAAGAAAAGTTTAATGCGGATATTCATACTTCAGGTGATATAAGCGGAAAAGCATCATTTTTTACAGGTTTTGATGAAATAAAAGTAGTTCCAGGAGCTTATTTTAAAACCGGATTTAATTTTGAATTTAGCCAATCAGAAACAATAATACATGCGCTTGAGGCTGGTGTTATGATTCAGGCTTATTTAAGTAGTCTTGAGATTATGGCAGTAGATGATAATCAGCAATTTTATTTCACTCTTTTTATAAGTTATCGTTTTGGTAAGATAGTTAATGCACAGGAAATATCTTCCGACTATTTAAAAAAGAGAAAGAAAAAAATGAGATTCTTAAACTGGTTGTAAGTAATCATACCTCATAAAATTATTTAGATTAATTCTTATTTATTTCTTGAAGAAATCCTTTTTAATGTATAATTTTGATTCTTGAAAATATTCAACTTCAAAAACTTAAAATAATGTCAAAAATTAAAGTCGCAATTAATGGATTTGGCAGAATCGGCCGAAATGTTTTTAAAATTGCCCTCGAAAGGGATAATATTGAAATAGTTGGGATTAATGACCTTACCGATACAAAAACGCTGTCTCATTTATTAAAATATGATTCAACTCAAGGTAGATTTAATGGTGAAGTATCATACGAGAACGATGGAATTATTGTTAATGGTAAAAAAATTAAAGTTAGTTCAGAACGAAGTCCAATAAATATTCCATGGGGTGAAACGCCTGATGTAGTTATTGAATCAACAGGAATATTCAGAAAAAAGGAAAGTGAAAAAGGAGGATATGGCGATCATCTTAAAAATGGTGCCAAGAAAGTTATTCTTACAGTTCCTGCAAAAGACCAGATAGATAAAATGATTGTATTAGGTGTAAATACTGAAGATCTTCAACCAGAAGATCTGTGTGTTTCAAATGCATCTTGTACAACAAATTGCCTTGCACCTGTAGCAAAGGTTTTAAATGATAAATTTGGGCTTGAAAACGGATTAATGACAACTATTCATTCATATACCAATGATCAGATGATTTTAGATGCTCCGCATTCAGATCTTAGACGTGCAAGATCAGCGGCTGTTTCGCAAATACCTACAACAACAGGTGCTGCTGCTGCAGTTGGTAAAATCTTACCAGAGCTAAAAGGGAAATTGGATGGAATGGCTGTTCGTGTTCCTACAGCAACAGGTTCAATGGTTGATTTAGTTGCTAATTTGAGCCGTGAAGTAACTATCGAGGAAATAAATGCTGCTATGAAAGAAGCGGCTGAAGGTCCGATGAAAGGTATTTTAGAATATACAGAAGATCCAATTGTTTCTGTTGATATTATTCACAATCCACATTCATCTATTTTCGATGCTTTAAGCACAATGGTAATTGGTAAAACTGTGAAAATAATTTCATGGTACGATAACGAATGGGGTTACTCATGCAGAGTTGTTGATTTAACTGAAAAACTTTTTTAATTCAGATAGTATTATAAAAAAGGGAAGCCTGACAATTAATATTTGTCAGGCTTTTTTATTTCAAATTGTTAATAAATCTCAACTAATTTAAATGGCACATCAATAATTGCCTGATAATGTCTTCCTAACTCTAATACAGCCTCGTCATCTTCTTCGTAGTGCCAGCTGATTTTACAACTAAATCCTTTGCTTTTGTAATTCTGGATTAATTGAAAAAATTCAAGAATAAATTTTGAAGATCCACTATTAATGTATTCTAACTGAACATTAATTAGAGTCTCGCTTTGTGGATTCTTAAAATATTCATTTATCCAATTAAACAACTTGCTATAGAATTCATCAGGATTTTCAGGAATTGACCTCCCAATAATCTTTAGAATTCCGGATTCGGCATCGAAATTAACAAAAGGAGTTTTAACTGTTTTTTCAATAACCAATTCTTTCATAAATAATCTATTATTATTCGTAACGTAATGAAACAATAGGATCAAGTTTCGATGCTTTTATAGCAGGAAACAAGCCTGATACTAAACCAACAACGAAGCACAATGTGACTCCGGTTAGTATCCATAACCATGGAATAATAAATACTCCACCAGTTATTAAAGATACAACATTTCCGATAAAAATTCCTAAAATTATTCCAAAAAAGCCTCCCAGCTGACCTATTAGAATAGATTCATATAAGAACTGCCGTCGTATTATTTTTGATTTTGCACCAATAGCTTTTCGAATACCAATTTCACGGGTTCGTTCTGTAACGGATACGAGCATGATATTCATAAGCCCAATAGCTGCACCAAAAAGTGTTATAATACCAATTATAGTTGCAGCAATAGTTACATATCTGATATTTTTTATTAACAGATTTGATAAACTGTCACTGGTTTCTACTGAAAAATTATTATCCTCAAAACTTCTTAGTTTGCGAATTATTCTGAACATTCCTTCAGCTTCATTTATTGCAGCCTTCAATAGTTTTGAATCATTAGGTAAAACAGAAATTCTGAAATTCATATTTGGGCGTGAAAAGTATTGGCGAACACTTGTAATCGGTAAAATACATGTTTTATCGCCTGAGCCACCAAAGCTGGAGCCTTTTTCTTTTAAAACTCCTATAACCTTATATTTACCATTTCCAATACTAATAACCTTATCTAAAGGATCTTCGCCATCAGCAAAAATATCTTTAACCAATCCGGAACCAATAATAACAGAATGTGCGTTTGATAAAATCTCACCTGAACTAAAATTCCTACCTAATTTTATTTCGTAACCTGAAGTTATTAAGTAGTTTTCATCGGCACCATAAACCGGAATATTTGGGTTTGTTTTTTTAGATTTATATTTTACCGTTGCAACATTAGAAGCAAAAGTTGATATTGAAACTTTTGCAGGGAAATTGAATTCCTTTTTAAAAGTCATTGCATCTCTGAATTCAATGCTTTTATACCTGGCAAGTCTTCCTCCAACACGCACCCTGCTTTCTCTGTTTACTATGGAGAAAGTATTTGCTCCCATACTTTGGAATTGATTACTTATAGAGCTTTTTATAGATTCAATTGCAGTAAGTATTCCAACCAGAGCCATAATTCCAAAAGCAATAATAAAAACAGTTAACACAGTTCGCATTAAATTTGTACGAATAGAGTTAGCTGCAATTCGAATATTTTCTTTTATCAGACCTTTTGAGAACATAGTTTAACTTATATATGTCAAAAATAATATAAGTAGATTACAAAACGTATTATTCATTCTATTTTTTAATAAACCGATTTAAAACAATATAAGATTGAACTTAATAATTGAAATTCGTAATTTTACTTGTACTCTAATTCCCCTAACCACTGATTCTGATTTTGGAGTCTTTTAATTACGGGCATCATGTAAAATATTAAAATCAATTCGTAAATGATTAAGAGTGTTAGAATAAATATTTATGGGAAGGTGCAAGGAGTTGGATTTCGTTATAGTGCACTTCAAAAAGCGAATGAAATAGGTATTTATGGGTTTGTTAAAAACAGGACTGATGGTAGTGTTTATATTGAAGCAGATGGCGAAACCGAGATTCTGGAACTTTTTATACTCTGGCTAAAGGGAGGACCTTCATGGTCGAGAGTTGATGAGGTAAAAGTAAATGATATTCCATTCAATAATTATAAATGTTTTGTTGTTAAATAAAATGGAAGCACTTTTTTATATTAAACTTGAAGATAAAAAAGTAAAATGCAGATTATGTCCGCATGAGTGTGAAATTAGCAACGGAAAGTTCGGGATATGTAAAGTTAGAAT
Source organism: Bacteroidales bacterium (assembly GCA_030637515.1). Lineage (GTDB taxonomy): Bacteria > Bacteroidota > Bacteroidia > Bacteroidales > UBA12077 > UBA12077. The sequence continues at coordinate 41,001 of DAOWGM010000123.1, read as the reverse complement.
TAATAAGAACGGAGAATTATTTACAGAGAACTATGGACTTGTATCTTCAGTTGGATTTGATCCTATAGAAAAGAAACCATTATATCATTTTTACCCAGGTTCTGAAATTCTATCTGTAGGAAGTATAGGATGCAATTTGCAATGTGATTTCTGTCAAAATTGGCAAATATCACAAATTTCTGAAACTGATTTTAAAAGAGAAAGTAAAAGATATAGAAATTCAGAAATAATTGAATTAGCACTATCCAAAGAAAATAATATCGGAATTGCATACACATATAATGAACCAACTGTATTTTTTGAATTTATGTTGGAAATGGCAATAAGTGCAAAAGAAAAAGGTTTGAAGAACGTGATGGTAACCAACGGATTTATCAATAAAGATCCTTTAAATAAATTGAATCAGTTTATTGATGCTTATAATGTAGATTTAAAAGCTTTTATTGATGATTTTTACATCAAATACACAAAGTCTCAACTTGAGCCAGTAAAAGAAACACTTATTAATATATCCAATGCAGGCAAACATCTTGAAATTACAAATTTGGTTATTCCAGGATTGAACGATAGTCCCGAAAAGTTTGAAGAAATGGTTAAATGGATAAAGGAAAATACTGGTGAAAAAACAGTATTGCATATTTCAAGATATTTTCCTTCTTATAAATTCAAAGAAGAACCAACTTCTGTTGAAAAGATATTTAAGTTATATGAAATTGCAAAGAAACATTTGAAATATGTTTACCTTGGAAATTTAATGCTGTCTGAAGGGAGCAATACGTATTGTCCGGAGTGTAATGAATTGATAATTGAAAGAAGTGGTTATAATACAAGATTAGTTGCTTTAAATAAACAGGGTGATTGTTCTTCTTGTGGAAATCATATTCTTGAGCATATAAAATAAATATAGATGAATATTAGAAAATCTGCTGTTGCAGGTCGGTTTTATCCAGCAAATAGTAAAGCGTTAATAGAAGAGATTGAGACTATAAGAAATAAGGAATTATCTCAGATAAATCTGAAATTAGCTGATAATAATATTATTGGAGGCATAGTTCCGCATGCAGGTTATATGTTTTCTGCATATCAGGCTGTGCACTTTTTTGAGATTGCTAAACAAACTTCACAAGATTTCGATACAATTGTAATCGTAAATCCGAATCATACAGGTATAGGAAAGGAAATAGCATTTGATTCAAATGATTTTTGGGAAACTCCTTTGGGTCAGGTAGCTATTGATAAAGAGTTTGGAGAAAGCCTTGGAATCGATATTTCGGATATGGAGCAAAAACATGAACATTCTGGAGAGGTAATGGTGCCATTCTTACAATATTTCTTAGATTATAATTATAAGATTGCACCCATAACTTTATCGAACCAAACATTTAAAAATGCGAAATTTCTGGCTAAGAAGTTGTTTGAAAGTTCACAAAAATTAAATCGAAAAATTCTATTAATTGCATCTTCAGATTTTTCTCATTTTCTAACACCTGATGAAGGAAAAGAAAAGGATGCATTTGTTCTTGAGCATATTATTACACTTGAATCGGAAGCAATTGAGAAAGTCGTTCGTAAAAAGAACATCTCGGTTTGTGGTTTTGGTCCAATAATGACTTTAATAGAATATTCTAAATTAGTTTCGCCTGACCCCAAAGTTGATATTTTAAGATCAGGACATTCGGGAGAAATTATTCCCTCCAACGAAGTGGTTGATTATATTTCTATCCTTTTTTCAGATATTTTATAAGATTGACTTTAAATTAATTTAAGTATCAGCTATATTTGAGTTTTCAAAATAAAATTCATGTTTGATAAAGTAATAAGCTGGCTTGAGTCGCATTTGGCAACTTGTTCATATAAAAAATATTTGGGAGTTGAATGTCCTGGATGTGGCATGCAACGATCATTTATTGAGTTGCTTAGGGGTGATTTTTATGAGAGCTTTATTTTGTATCCAGCCTTAATGCCTACTTTATTCTTGTTATCTTATTTAGTTTTGCATTTAATATTTAAATTTAAAAACGGAGCAAATATTTTAAAAATAGTTTTCATTATTAACGCTAGTATAATGGTTTTAAACTATATTTATAAATTATTAACCTAATAAAAAGAAATTTTATGGAAAATTCAACTATTCCTACAGCTCAACCAATAAATCCTAACACACAGCAACAATTACCAAATGCAACAGCTGTTTTAGTTCTGGGAATATTATCTATAGTAATGTGTTTTTGTTATGGATTATTTGGAGTTGCTCTGGGTATAATTGCATTAGTACTTTCTGGGAAAGCCAAAGCATTATATAACGAAAATCCAGATAATTACACAATAAGCTCTTATAAAAATATGAATGCTGGTAGAATTTGTGGATTAATTGGTACAATTCTGTCATCCTTAGTATTAGTTTTCTGGGTAATATATTTTATTGTTATAGGTGCTGCGTTAGGTACGTTATTTACACAATTACCTTGGGACTCATTTTAAATTAAACCAATGACTCTATATAGTGGATGATCTTAAAAAAAGGTCATCCATTTTTTATTTTGATTTAAAAATACTTAATTTTCCATCATGGAATTAATTCAAAGAATTAAATCATTTGTTCAGTTAGGTGAGTTTTTGAGAGCTTATTCCAAGGGGGAAATAGAACCAGCAAGGAGTAAAGATCTGAATGATATTGTAATAAATGATCGGATTTATAATCCTTGGTTTACAGAACAAAATATTAAAGATTCCATAAAAGCTATTGGAGAATCACTTACATCTGAGAAATTACATTTATGGGTAAATCAATATCCCAATTTAATTAATCAGAAAATAACAAAAACCATAGGAGTTGTAACAGCAGGAAATATTCCTTTAGTTGGTTTTCATGATTTTATATCCATTTTATTATCAGGAAATAAATTTCTTGGAAAATTATCGACAAAAGATAATCGCTTACTTAAATTTATTGTTGATTATTTAATTGAACTGGATAAGGAATTCGAGAATTTAATTGAGTTTACTGAGGAAAAACTGGAGAATTTCGATGCAGTAATAGCTACTGGAAGTAATAATACAGCTCGATATTTTGAATATTACTTTGGAAAATATCCACATATAATAAGAAAAAATAGAAATTCTGTTGCTGTTTTAACTGGTGATGAAACGAAAGAAGAAATAGAATTACTTGCAAAGGATGTATTTAGCTATTTTGGTTTAGGATGCCGTAACGTATCTAAATTATTTATTCCTGCTGATTATTCTTTTGAAAAATTCTTTGAAAATATTGAAGACTATAGTTATGTGTATCAGCATAATAAATATGCTAATAATTATGATTATAATAAGTCTGTTTATTTAATGAATCAGATTCAGCATTTAGATAATGGTTTTGTCATTTTAAAAGAAGACGAAGGTTTATCATCGCCAATTGGAGTTTTATTTTACCAGTATTACAATAAAATTGATGATGTGAAACAATTTCTGGAAATGAACGAAAACCAGATACAGTGTGTTGTTTCTAATCAAGATGTTGTGAAAGATAAAATTCCGTTCGGAAAAGCGCAGCAACCCGAATTATGGGATTATGCCGATAATGTTGATACGATGAGTTTTTTACTGAATCTATAAATTCTGAAGATGAAGAAACTTATTGTAATATCAGGTCCAACAGGAATAGGAAAAACAGATTTAAGCATTGATATAGCACTTGAGTTTAGTACTGAAATAATTTCTTCTGATTCCCGACAAGTATACAAAGAGCTAAAAATTGGAACTGCTGTACCTTCTGATGATCAACTTAAAAAAGTAAAACATCATTTAATAGGTCACAAATCTGTTTACGATTATTACAATGCAAGTATGTTTGAGATGGAGGTCCTTGAATTGCTCGGAAACTTATTTGTTGATCACGATAAAGTAATAATGACAGGTGGTTCGGGAATGTATATTAACGCTGTGTGCGATGGAATTGATGAACTACCCGACATTGACATGGAAATAAGGAATGATTTAATTGCAAAACATGAAAAAGAAGGAATCGAAAGTTTACGCATGCAATTAAAAATGTTGGATCCAGAATCGTATAAAAAGATCGACCTGAAAAATGCAAAAAGAATTCTTAAAGCATTAGAAGTTTCTTTACAAACAGGAAAGCCTTATTCTTCCTTTTTACTTGGAAATAAAAAAGAACGTGATTTTGATATTGTAAAAATTGGTTTGCAAAGAGATAGAGCGGAACTTTACGAACGTATAAATTTACGTGTTGATCAAATGGTTGCAGAAGGTTTGGTTGAAGAAGCACGTAGGTTTTATAAAGATAGAAGTCTTAATTCCTTAAATACAGTTGGCTATAAGGAACTCTTTGAGTCCTTTGATGGAACAATTACACAAGAAAAGGCAATTGAATTAATAAAAAGAAATTCAAGGCATTACGCAAAAAGACAAATCTCATGGTTTGCACGCGATAAAGATATTGTGTGGTTTAATCCTGATAATTTCAGCGAAATAGTAAACTATATCAGATCTTAAGAATAAAATGACAAAAGAAATAAGCAGGTATATAGTTAGAGTATATGCAATCATTCTGAATACGAATAATGAGATTCTTATTAGTGATGAATTTCAAATGAATATGAGAATGACAAAATTCCCGGGCGGAGGAATGCATTTTGGCGAAGGGGCAATTGATTGTTTAAAGCGTGAAGCTGTTGAGGAATTTGGACAAGAAATTGAGGTGCTCGAACATTTTTATACTACCGATTTCTTTCAACAAACACAGTTTTATGCTGATGCACAATTAATAAGCATTTATTATCGTGCAAAATTTATTGCTCCTGTAAAGTTTTATATTTCGGATAAGTCATTTAATTTTGAGCAAGAGCAAAACGGAGCACAATCTTTCAGGTGGGTCAAGTTGAATGAACTTAATCCCGAAGAAATGATATTTCCGATTGATAAAAAGGTAGTCAAACTTTTAAGAGAAAATATTTAATAATTAGCTGATTAGTATATATATGAAAGCAGTAATATTAGCCGGAGGTAAAGGAACAAGAATGGGAAGCGTGATAAACGATATTCCTAAACCAATGGTTCATATTTCAGATAAAACGGTATTGCAACATCAATTCGAATTACTTAAAATATATGGTGTAACAGATATAATCCTAACTGTTAATCATTTAAAGGATGTTATTATTGATAAGTATAAGGATGGAAGTGAAATTGGTTTGAACATAACATATTACGAAGAGAAAGTACCATTAGGAACTGTTGGAGCAATAAAAGAACTTGAGCATGAGTTGACTGAAGACTTTCTTGTATTGTATGGCGATGTAATGATGAATGTAAATTTAGAACGATTAATTCAATTTCATAAACAGAAAGAAAGTGAATGCACAATAGTGATTCATCCCAACGATCATCCTTACGATAGTGATTTAATTGAAATGAATGAGGATGAAAGAGTTGTTGCAGTTTACAATAAACCACATGATCCTGATAAATATTATAGAAATCTTGTAAATGCAGGACTTTATATATTCTCGCCTGTAGTTTTTAAATATCTTGAAAAAGGAGTAAAAGCAGATTTTGGAAAGAATATTTTTCCGATACTACATTCAAAGATCAGAATGTTTGCATATAATACGCCAGAATATTTGAAGGATATGGGAACTCCAGAAAGAATGGAGCAGGTTACCCGAGATTACGAAAGTGGAAAAATAGAAAGATCTATATTTGATAATAAAAAGAGAGCAATCTTTTTAGATAGAGATGGTGTTTTAAACTACGACACAGACCTGATTCATAAACCGGAAGATTTAAAGCTCTATGATTTTACTGCTGAAGCAATAAAAAAAATTAATAAATCGGAGTATTTGTCTGTTGTTGTTACAAATCAGTCTGTGGTTGCGCGTAACTTGTGTTCTCTCGATGAATTACAGATTATACACAATAAGCTTGAAACAGAATTAGGAAATGACAGGGCAAAATTAGATGCAATTTACTATTGTCCTCATCATCCTGATAAAGGCTATCCTGAAGAAAACCCTGCTTTTAAAATTGAGTGTGAATGCAGAAAACCTAAACCGGGAATGTTAATCGAAGCTTCAAAGGAGTTTAATATTGATTTGCAGAAATCAATAATGATTGGCGATTCAGAAAGAGATATTTTAGCAGGGAAAGCAGCAGGATGCGCAACGGTCGGAGTAATGACAGGTCAGGGATTGAAGAAAACGAAGGTTTTACCTGATTACTTTTTTAAAAACCTGAAAGAGGCTGTAAATTTTATTATTGACAAACCATTCGAAGCCTTATTCCATCAGGTTAATGCTGATTATCAAAAGAAATCTGATAAAAATAAACCGTTTATTATAGCAATTAGTGGTAATACCAGAAGTGGAAAAAGTATTTTATCATCATATTTAAAAGAAGTCTTTTCAAATCAAGGCTTAAGTGTTGCTAAAATTGAACTCGATAATTGGATATTACCTGAAGGTGAGAGAGATAATTGTAAAGATGTTTATGACAGATTTCAACTCAATAAAGTTGAGACTGATATTTCTAATTTACTATCGGGTAAAAAGATATCCTTGCAAACATATTCGAACCATGTTCAGAGGGAATCAAATATTATAGAATATGAAATTAATGGTAATGATATTATAATAATTGATGGTGTAATTGCTCTTAGTTCAGAAAAACTAAGAGAAAAATCAGACTTAAAACTATTTCTTGAGATAAATGAAGACATTCATAAGCACAGATTTATTGATTATAATAGATGGCGTGAGAAGGATTTACCCGAAATTGAAGAGATATATCAAAAAAGAAAGCAGGATGAATATCAATTAATTGAAAAAGAGAGTAAATTTGCTGATCTGGTTATAAAACAATAAACACCTAATTCCGAAGTTTTAAAATAAAAATTAGAAAATGATTATAACTCGTACTCCTTTTAGAATAAGTTTTGTTGGTGGAGGTTCCGATATGGAAGCCTTTTATGCGCAGCATCAAGGAGCTGTGTTAAGTACATCAATTGATAAGTACATGTATATATCATCACACAAGTATTTCTTTAAGAATCAGGTACGTGTGAAATATTCGCAAACAGAAACAACTGAAAAAGTTCAGGATATTAAACATCCTATTTTAAGGGAAGCAATTTTGCGATCTGGAATACAAGGTGGCATTGAGATTAGCTCAATAGCTGATATTCCTTCAGGTTCAGGTATGGGATCATCCTCCGCTTTTACTGTTGGTTTATTACATAATTTATATGCCGTTCAAAGAAAATATGTTACTCATGAAGAGTTAGCAAGACAAGCTTGCGAAATGGAAATTGATATTCTTAAAGAACCAATCGGAAAGCAAGATCAATATGCAGCTGCTTTCGGAGGATTAAATATTATTTATTTTAATAAAGATGGTAGTGTTAAGGTTGAACCACTTCATATAAAGAACGAAATATATGATACCCTTCAGGATAACCTGATTATGTTTTTTATAGGTAATCAACGTAAAGCTTCTGATATATTATCTGAGCAAAAAAGAAATATTGCCGATAGCGAGAAATTCAACACGTTGAAATCAATGGTTTCGCTGGTTTATGACTTACGTGATTGTCTTTACAATGGTAAACTTGACGATTTTGGAAGCTTACTTCATGAAAATTGGTTATTGAAACAAAAATTAGCATCAAATATAAGCAATTCAGAAATTGTTGAGATTTACGAAAAAGGATTGAAAAATGGTGCAACAGGCGGAAAACTGTTAGGAGCAGGAGGTGGAGGTTTTATGCTTTTTTATTGCGAAAAGAAGAATCAGCCAAAGCTTATTGAAGCATTAAAACCTTTAGATTATTTCGATTTTAAATTTGAAAAAGACGGATCAAAATTAATATACTTTGCAGATGAACAAATATAACTTTACTGATTATTTTCAGAAATTAAAAGATACAGTCGACTCGCTCGATACAGATATAATTGAAAATTTTGTTGACAGACTATTAGATTGTCGTGAAAGAGATGGATTTATTTATTTCTTTGGAAACGGTGGCAGCGCTGCGAATGCTTCGCATATTGCAGGCGATTTTATTAAAGGAATCTCATATGGTCTTGAAAAACCTTTCAGAGCAATGAGCTTGTGCGACAACGTTTCCGGGTTAACAGCAATTTCTAATGACCTCGGTTATGACGAAATATTTTTGGAGCAACTGAGACTTTATTTAAAGCCAAACGATATGGTTATTGGCATTTCAGGAAGTGGTAATTCCGAGAATGTTTTAAAAGCAATGAATTATGCTAAATCATTATCAGCTGAAACTATTGGGCTTGTAGGTTATAAAGGTGGTAAATTAAAAGAGCTGGTCGATTTATGCATTCATGTTCCTATTAACGATATGGAAATAACTGAAGACATTCACGTTTCAATATTTCACGCAATAAAACAGGAAATTATAAAAAAATTAAAAGGAGATGATGTTTCCTACGGCACTACTTATGATAAAAGAGTAATGCAATAGCTATTCCTTTAAGATATCATATCTTAAGGAATCGCTTCCTTTTTTCAATATCAATCGGGTAAAAATATTTCGGATCATTCCTAATCCATAGGCCGTTAGGCATATAAAGCTTGAGAAAATGCTTAAGATTCCTACGTATAAGCTCTTATTAATAATAGTTGAGGTAATTAGTACAAGTGTAAAATAGAGCCCGAAACTTAAAATAAATAATAAGAAAAGAATTGGACTAAAAAACGATAAAGCGATTCCAAAAAGAAGATATAAAACAAATAAGCTAGGAAATAAATGAACCAATTTTAAAGCATCTCCATGTCTTACTTGTAGGTCAATTCTTCCTTTTCCATATAAAAACATTTGTTTATAAAACTTATAGAAATTAGATTTTCGTTTGTGATACACGTATGCATCTGGAATTAATTCTGTTACGTAACCAGCCTTGTGTAATCTAATACTTAAATCAATATCTTCAGAAACATGTAATCCACTATAACCGTTAACTGTTTTAAAAACTTCGGCTTTAATTCCCATATTGAATCCTCTAAGCTGAAATTTTCCTACGTGTTTTTTCTTTCCTCTAATCCCACCTGTTGTTAGGAATGAAGTCATTGCGTAGTTAATTGCTTTAAGCATGGGTGAAAAAGATTCGTGTGCAGCATCAGGGCCACCAAAACCATCCACCTTATTTTTTTCTAAGAAAGAACTTACTTTGTTTAAATAATCGGATGGGATTATGCAATCAGAATCAAAAAATATCAGGTATTCTCCTTTTGCATTTTCAGCTCCTAAATTTCTGGAATCACTTATTCCTAATAAAGGTTCGTGTAGATAAACTAATTCAAGTTTGTTTTTGAATTCATCAATTACAGGATGTAATACTTTATCAGGACTACCATCAACAATTAATACTTCGTAGCTTGTGTAATTTAATTCAGATAAACTTTTTAATATAGTTGAGACTTCATCTGGTCTCCCAAAAGTGGGAATAATTATAGAATAATCCATTTTGTATTTATGCTAAGCTGAATCTAAAATTTAAATCTTGTCTTCAATTTCATACTTATTTCTATCGCTCGAACTTCTGGAAACTAATTCTCCAAGGAAACCAGCCAGAAATAACTGTGTTCCAATAATCATTGATGTAAGTGCTATATAAAAGTAAGGACTTGAAGTAACTAAAGGAGCTCTAACCCCTTTCCACATGGATATGAGTTTTTCGGCACCTAACCATCCTGCAGCAATTAAACCGGCAAAAAACATAAGTGTTCCGAAAGTTCCGAAGAACTGCATAGGTTTTTTACCAAACTTTGAAATAAACGAAATTGTAATTAAGTCGAACATGCCACGAAATCGTCCAAATCCAAATTTAGAAACTCCGAATTTTCTTGCCTGATGCTGAACTACTTTTTCACCAATTTTTTTGAATCCTGCAGCTTTTGCAATAACCGGCATGTAACGGTGCATATCGCCATAAACTTCTACGCTTTTAACAACTTCGTGACTATATGCTTTTAATCCGCAATTAAAATCATGAAGTTTTATTCCTGTTACAATGCGAACAAAACGATTGTATATTTTACTCGGAAATCTTTTTGAAATTGGGTCATGTCTTTTTTTCTTCCACCCTGAAACAAGATCAAAGCCGTCTCTCATTATCATCTGATAAAGCTCTGGAACTTCTTCAGGACTATCCTGTAAGTCAGCATCCATGGTAACGACAACATCGCCTTCTGCAACACTAAAACCTGTATGCAAAGCCGCTGATTTTCCGTAGTTTCTTCTGAATTTTATGGCTTTTATAAAAGGATACTCAGATTTTAGGTTCTCTACAACTTTCCATGATTTATCTTTACTTCCATCATCAACCATAACAACTTCATAAGAAAACTTGTTGTTATCCATAACTTCTTTAATCCATCTCAGAAGTTCAGGTAAAGATTCTTCTTCATTAAACAAGGGAACTACAATTGAAATATCCATCTCTATAAATTATTAAAAGCTTGTCAAAAATAATTTAAATATTTTCAACAAGCTTAATATATTAGGTTTTAATCAAATTATTCTTCAATATCCTGCATTGCTTCCTGATAAGGATCACCTTCTTTTTTAACTACTGCAGATGTAATTAAGGCTAAAATTGTTCCAATAAACATGGTGCCAATAAAACTCATAATGCCCATAAAAACAGGCGACATGAATCTCTTTTGCATTGATTGCGCCATTTCAATTTGATCATCAGTCATTCCTTGCTTTAACATTTTTTCTTCACCTAAAGCAATTATTTTATCCACCATGTCTGGATCAATTACAGTAATTAAAAGATAGCTATAGATAGAATAAATAATTGAAGCAATTAAAAGAATAACTATACTATAACCAAAGGCTTTGCCATAACTAATATTTCCATTAAGATTAGTATCACGAAATGCTTTAGTTCCAAGAATAAATCCTGCTATTAATATTGCATATACTACATATCCTAATGCCTGAATTAAATTTAATTCTAATACATAAAGTAAAACGGAATAAATGATTATTACTAATCCAACAATTAAACCGTGTTTTAAAGAATTTTTCCAAAAAAGTGATTTTTCTTCCATGATTTTCAAGTTTAAATTTTAGTGATAAACAAATATATTAGTTTTTACAGAAATAAATATTCAAATATTTGAAAAGATTTAAGAATTTGTTACTTTTGTGCCCCGGGCAAGTCTTATACGACCAGCTCCTATTGAACTCCCCCAGGACCGGAAGGTAGCAAGGGTAGATGGTTGTAGCGGTGCGATGTAAGTAGCTTGCCCGCTTTTTTTCTTTTTTCTTTCCTTTATTTTTCATTACTTATTTCAAATATTTCTCACAATGCATTATTTATTTGAACGCGATTATTGCGTTTAAGTACTGTAAATCAGTATAAATTGTGCTTGTAGACTTGTGTTTTAAATACCGTTTAAGTATTTTAGTATAAAATTTTATGCATGAGCTACAAAGTAGTATTAACAGAAGAGCAAGAGGAGGAGTTGAGAGTAATTGTACGGGAAAATCAGAAAAGAAAGAACATTCTGAAGCGTGCTTATTGTATTTTACTAAAAAACGAAGGGCAAAAGAACAAAAATATAACCCAATTGTTGGGAATACATGAAGATACAATTGCAGATTGGACAAAAATTTATTTAAAAAAGGGATTACAGGGTTTGTTAAAATTCAAATACTCTGAAAGAAGAAAATCAAAACTACATCCTTATAAGAATAAAATAAAGAGAATGGCTTCTGCAAAGAGCATAAAAACAGTTGAGCAATTGCAAACTAAAGTTAAGGAAGAATTTAATATTAGTATAGAATATAGTTGGTTTTATAGGTATTGCAAAAAATATGGGGTTTATAAAATATTAAAAGAAAAAAGATGAAAAGACCCAAAATAATTTCAGGAGGGCAGACTGGTGTTGATCAGGGAGCTCTTGATTTTGCTCTTGATAATAATTTTGAGTGTGGAGGATATTGCCCAAAAGGTAGATTATGTGAATTGGGTACAATTCCTTTTAAATACCCTGTAATTGAAATAGAAAGTGAAGAATATACTGATCGTACAAAAGAGAATGTTTTAGAAGCAGATGCTACTTTGATAATAAAGGATCATTTAGATTTAAATGAAGGAACAAAAGAAACAATAGAGTTTTGCGAACAATTTTCAAAACCTTATTTAATTGTAGATGCAGATTCTACTTTTAATGCAGGATATCCTTTCAGACGTTGGATTGTTGAGAATAAGGTAAAGATCTTGAATGTAGCTGGAAACAGACAAAGCGATAATATTTATATTCGTGGGAAAGCATATTTATTATTAATTAAACTTTTCGATATTTAATTCACATCCTAATTTTTTATTGTTTAATTATAAAATTTTTATAGTCGAAAATTTGCGTTATTTTCGCATCGGATTTTGATTATTAATTTAATAAATATACTATGAAATTTTTTATTGATACTGCAAACTTAGACCAGATAAAAGAAGCACAAGATCTTGGTGTTCTTGATGGAGTTACAACGAACCCTTCATTAATGGCTAAAGAAGGTATAAGTGGTGTAGAAAATATTATAAATCATTATAAGAATATTTGCGATATAGTTGACGGTGATGTTAGTGCCGAAGTAATATCAACAGATTTTGATGGAATGATTAAAGAAGGAGAAGAGCTTGCTGCATTACATCCTCAGATTGTGGTAAAAGTTCCTATGATTAAAGAAGGAATAAAAGCAATTAAATATTTTTCTGAAAAAGGAATCAGAACAAATTGTACACTTGTTTTTTCTATTGGTCAGGCATTGCTTGCAGCTAAAGCAGGAGCTACATATGTTTCACCTTTTATTGGTAGATTAGATGATATTTCAACCGATGGTGTTGAACTTATTGCCCAGATAGCTGAAATGTACAGTTATTATGGATTTGAAACTGAATTGCTTGCAGCTTCAATTCGTCATACAATGCATATTGTTCAATGTATGGAAGCAGGTGCTGATGTTGCTACTTGTCCATTAAGTGCAATTTTAGGATTGTTAAATCATCCTTTAACTGATATTGGTCTTGAGAAATTTCTTGCAGATTACAAAAAGGTTAATGGATAAAATATAAAATAGAAGAATTAAAAAGGAGGTTGCAATTATTGCAACCTCCTTTTATTTATGCATGTTTTTAGCTGTTTTTCGAATTAATTTATTAATAGTTTATTACATTTACAGCCTTTAATAAATAGGTATTTTAATATGTTATTGCAAATTCACCCCGACAATCCGAATCCAAGAGAAATAGCCATGGCGGTTGAAGCTCTTAAGAAAAATGGATTGATTATTTATCCTACTGATACAGTTTATGGTCTGGCATGGGATATTAATAGTCCGAAAGCATTCGACAGGATTGTTAAAATTAAGGGTAAGAATGCATTAAAAGAGAACTTCTCAATAGTTTGCAGCGACATTAGTCAGGTATCTCAGTTTACTTTGCATATTAATAATCCTACATTTAAATTATTAAAACATAATCTTCCGGGACCTTTACATTTATCTTAAATGCAAATAGCAGTGTACCAAGATTTCATAAATCAAAAAAGAAAACCGTTGGAGTAAGAATCCCTGATAATAATATTGCTATTGAATTAGTAAAGGGGCTTGGACACCCAATAATGACAACATCGCTACATGATGAAGACGAAATTCTGGATTATATGACTGATCCTGAGTTGATTCATGAAAAATATGAGCATTTAGTTGATTATGTAATTGATGGCGGATATGGGAAGAATGAAGCTTCAACAGTAATCGATTGCACAGGTGATGATTTTGAAATTATTCGTCAAGGAATAGGAGAATTAATTCTTTAAAATCAGATTATTACTTTTTTGCAAGTTGAATCCAGTTATACAAACCATAAACTGCGTTTACAAGAAATGCTATCCACATTACAAGTACGGCAACATCATTTCCTCCATTAATCATTACAGTAAACCACATTATTATTGAAACAATATCAACCAAAATCCATAATACCCATTGTTCAACAAAAACAAATACCATTAAAATCATTGCAATTACCGACATAACTGTTGAAGAAGAATCAATAAAAGGTAAGTTGCCTCCCAAATATTTTAGAAAGAAACCATAAAGAATTGTTCCTACAATCGTAATAAAGAACCAAATTATTCGCTGCTTGTTAGACATGTAGATAACTTTCACATCATCTTTCATATTTGAGACTCTTCTTTTTCTCCATAAATAAATCCCAACAAACTGCATGGGTAAGAAATAGATCATATTAAGCATAACTTCGCCATAATACTGACAACCAAATGCTACATATGCATATGCAACTACATTTACAATTCCAAAATAGTAATTTGCAATTTTCCCTTTAGCAATAAGAACTACACACCATATCCCGGTTAGTGAAGCCAGAATTCCAACATAAGAATCTTTCCAATATATTGAAAGAACAATAATTATGCATGTGAAAACGAATAGCCATATCTTTTCGTATAAATCCCAGTCCGCAAAGTATTCTTTTATGCGGTTCATTTTAATTTTTTATGGTTATTATTTTTTCCAGAATGCTGGTGAGAATAATATTAAAACGGTAAACAATTCCAAACGACCAATTAGCATTAAGAATGATAAAAACCATTTACCAAAGTCCGGAATGTGAGCATAATTTTGTGCTGGTCCAACCAATCCAATTCCAGGCCCAATATTTCCAAGTGTTGCAGCTACAGCACCCAATGAAGTTTCTATATCATATCCCAATGATGATATTACTATTGTGCTTACAATTGAAATTAGCATGTAAAAAACAACAAAGGCGAGTATGTTTGAGATAATTTGTGTAGGAACACTTTTACCACTTATTCGCACTGGAATAACAGCATTTGGATGAATTATTCGTTTTAATTCCTGATAACTATTCTTTAATAGTAAGGTTATTCTTACAATTTTAATACTTCCGCCGGTTGATCCTGCCGAACCACCAAAAAACATTAGTGCAAAAAGCATAACTATTACAAAAGGCATCCATTGCAAGTAATCTGCTGTAGCAAAGCCAGTTGTTGTAATTATAGAAACGACCTGGAATAAAGAATCTCTAAATGATTTTTCAGGACTAGAACCATTAAAATGCCAAAGAGCAAGAGAAATAATCACTGTAAAGAGAATTACAAATCCTAAATAATATCTGAACTCTTCGTTTTTAAATACTTTTCTAAATTTCAAATGCAACGCAAAATAGGATAATGTAAAATTGGTTCCGGCAATAAACATAAAAACAATAATTACATAATGAATAAACGGAGAAAAACTTGGATCAGCAATACTGGCTTGCTTTGTAGAATATCCTCCCGTAGCCATTGTTGTGAAAGAATGGTTAACAGCATCGAACCAGCTCATGCCCCCAATTTTCAGAAGAATTATTTCGGCTAAAGTGAAAAGAACATAAATTCCCCAAAGTCTTTTTGCAGTTTCCTTTACTCTTGGATGAAGTTTATCCGGAGTTGGTCCTGGAACTTCTGCAACAAATAGCTGCATTCCTCCAATTCCAAATATTGGAAGTATTGCAATGGAAAGAACAATTATTCCCATACCTCCAAGCCATTGTGTCAAGCTTCTCCAGAACAACAATCCTTTCGGTATCGATTCAATATCATTTAAAATAGAAGCACCTGTTGTTGTAAATCCTGATATAGTTTCAAAAAATGCGTCTGTATATGAAGGTATCGCACCGCTAATAATAAAAGGCAATGCTCCAAATAATGAGAAAACTACCCAAACTAAACTAACAATAATATATCCTTCGCGTTTATTTATATTTTTTTCGGCATTATGTGTTGCTAATCTAAGACCAATTCCGGTAAAAACACATATTCCAGTAGTAATCATAAGTGCGTAGAAATCAGGCCCGTGGTAATACAAACTTACTAAGGAAGAAATACCAAGAAAAAATCCTTCGATAATAAGTAGTAGACCAATAACCTGAAAAATGATTTTCTTGTTTATCATTTGGTATTAAAAAAGTTATCCAATCTTTTTACAGCAGAAGGAAGAGCGAAAACAACGACTCTATCGTAAGGCATAATTTGAGTATCACCTTTAGCAATAAATCCTTTTTCGCCTCTAATAATTCCTCCAATAATAGCATCTTTTGGAAAATCAATCGTTTTTATAATTCCTTTGGTAATTTTTGAATCGGGCTTTGCAACAAACTCAAGTACATCAGCATCTGAACCTGTAAGGCATTTCATTGTTTCAACTTCAGCACTAAGTGTAAATTTAAATATTTTGCTTGCTGTAATTAGTTTCTTGTTAATGATAGTATCAATTCCCATACTTTCACCAAGATCAATATAGTCGATATTCTCAATTTCGGCAATGGTTTTTTTAACGCCCATCTTTTTTGCCAGAATACATGATAAAATATTTGTTTCTGAATTTCCGGTTACAGCAATAAAAGTATCCATCTTACTTAAACCTTCTTCGTTTAGAAGATCGATGTTTCTTCCATCGCCATTAACGACAAGTGTATTTTGTAGCTGATCGGCCAATTTAATGCTCTTTTCTTTGTCTATTTCTATCAGCTTTATATTAAATCTATTTTCAAGTGATTTTGCTGTTCGTTTTCCAATGCGACTTCCACCAAGAATCATAACATTTTTAATGTCAATTTTTTTCTTTCCTGAGTATTTCAGAACGTCTTTAACACCGGCTTTGTTTGTAACAACATACGCCAGATCATTTACCTGAAACGAGTCATCACCTCTTGGAATAATTGTTTTTCCATTTCGCGAAATGGCTACTGCTCTGAATTCTATTTCTTTAAGCTTAGCAATATCACTTAAGGATTGATTTATAACAGGAGCATTTTCATTAAGCTTTAATACATATAATGATAACTTTCCACCAGAGAAGTCAACTGATTCAAAAATTTCGGCATGACCCATTAAGTCAACAATCTCACGTGCAGCAATTCTTTCAGGATATATAAGGTAATCAATTCCAAGACTAATAAAATGAGATATATTTTCGGGTTCAATAAATTCATTATTATCAACCCTGGCAATGGTTTTTGTAGCTCCAAGTTTTTTTGCAATAATAGCAGCAGTTATATTTGTTTCCTCAGAATGAGTTACTGCTATAAATAGATCTGTTCTTTTTACCTTCGCTTCCTTTAATATTTCCATTGAAGTAGCAGAACCAGTAATTGTTAATATGTCCAAATTAGAATCTATGCCTTTTAGTCTGTCTTCGTCTGGGTCAATGACTATAATGTCGTGGAATTCACTACTTAACATTTTTGCGAGGTGTTTTCCAACTTCACCGGCTCCGGCAACAATAATTTTCATCTTGTTAATTTAAGAATTTTCTGCTATTTTAAGTAAAAAATAATACAAAATAATAAATGGCAAAGTAAAATATTCTATACCGAAATTTCTATTAATAATGTGTTTTTTTTATGAACGGATATTATTTGTATTTATAGATACCTTGAATAAGCACCTTCCTCAGATACATCATGAAATTTAATTCCTGAATTAAGGCATTCCTTCTTCCAGGTTCTAACTTTATAAAATGAGTTTGACGAGTCAAAAATAATTTCATCAAATTCAAAACATGATATTAGATCTGAAATACTCAGGTCTGTATTTTCTGACAATATGATATAATTTGTTTTTAGCTTTTCAACTGGTTTGTAATTTAAAATCTGATTACTTTTTATATGCAAGATTTTTATTTTTTTAAATGAAAACGAATTAAAGATCTTTAAACTGTCTTCTTCTCCTACAGTAACAATCTTGCTTATTTTTTGTTTTTTCCATAGCGGATTTACGCTATATTTAATGGCATCAGAGAAATTATTAGCAATTTCGTTAGAAATAAAATAGGATTCTTTGCCTTCAATCAGGTTAATAGCCGATACTCCCTTAATATTATGAACAACAAAAATTGAGTTTTCTGATATTTTGAAGTTATTAACTATATTATAACATAGTAAGCTAATTAAAATCAGAACAGAGGTTTTTAAAAAATAATACTGCTTTTGGATTATGAAAAAAGAAATAGAAAAGATTAGCGCTAATAGTATAATAACCTCAATTCTATCAAATAAAATATTTTCAATTTTTGAAAATGGCAATTCTTCAATAAAACCTACATTTTGGTTTAATATGTGAGTAATAAAATTTAATCCTATTGAAATATATTTTGAAATTAAATCGGAAAAAGAAAAGGCAAAAAGTAAAATTGCTCCATAAATTATTAAGATAGCAATAGGTATTATTATAATATTTGATAAAATGAAATATAAGGGGAATTGATTAAAATAGTGAATTGTAATTGGAAAGGTGCCAATTTGAGCCGCAATTGCAACACTTATTAGTTGCCATATATAATCTGGAATTTTATACTTAAAATTAAGCAATGAGTATATTTTAGGCTGAAAAAATACAATGCTGATAACTGCTGCATAAGATAACTGAAATCCGACATTCATAATTGAATATGGATTTATTATTAATAGTATAAATGCAGAAGCAGAAATGGTATTGTAAATATTTATTTGCCTTTTGAACATTTGCCCTAAGCTAACAAAGGCAAACATAGTTGCAGCTCTGAAAACAGAATCTGAAAATCCGGTAATAAAAGCATATGTAAATAAAGCTACAATGATAATTGCAGACTGTATAATTCTTCCGTATTTATTCTTTTGAAGAAAGAAAAGCATTTTACATAATACAATAAAAATAATACCGACATGTAAGCCCGAAACAGCAAGAATATGCATAGCGCCACTTGCAGAAAAACTTTCTTTCAGTTCAGGTGTAAGATCATTCTTGAATCCTAAAGTTAGTGCCGACAATACTGCAAACTCATCATCGGAAATATTGTGTTTCTTATAAATGTTTAATAATGATTGCCTTGCTTTATGTGAATACTGCCATAGTATATTACATTTTTCATGTGCTAAAACAGAATAGTTTGAGCTTTTAACATAAGTCTGATAGTAAATTTCTTTATACTTAAGATATTTCTTATAATCGAATTCAAATGGATTCCCACTATTTTTAATTTCACTAACAAAAGCTTTAACTAATATTTGATCACCAAAATTTAATTGAAGTGTATTTGAATCTTTTTGGAAATAGCATATAACTCGAGTATTATTTTTCTTCCATATAACAGAGTCTTTTAATGAATTCAGTTTTAAAATAGTTTTAACCGATTTCTCAGTTTCTTTTGGTTGCTCTATGATTGTAGCAATAAACGTTTGTTCATTTTTATTAAAATCGAACCTGTTATACACCTTAAAATTTACCAATTGCATTCCTGAAAATAACAATATAAGCGATATTAACACTCCCCAAAGCTTATTTAAGGAGTAATTTCGAGTTAATTTGAAAATACTAAATATTGTTATAGTTAAAAGGAGTAAGGCAATAATAAATATTATTACACCATTTAAAATCGGAAATTTTATTTGAAATAAAATTCCGGCAATAAATGGAATAACAAGTCTAAAAAAAGGTGTTTGATGCAAAAACTTCTCAAACATGAATTATAATAACAAGGTTGTAATTTAAAAGTAAAACTTTTTATTAAGGTAAAATAATCATTGGCTATTTTTTTACATAAAAAAAGCGGTACAAAGACCGCTTTTCTAATTTTTAAAGTAGTGAGCTAAAATTATTGAATCATAATTTTAGTAATATTTCTTTCTTCACCATTATTTACGCTTACATAATATAAGCCTGAATTCATGTGAGTAAGATCAATATTGCTTATGCTTTCAGTAATATTTGATTTATAAACTACTTTCCCAATTACGTCATATACTTCAACTGTATAATCACCATTAGAAATGTTGTTCATTTCAAGTTTAAATAAACCGGTACCCGGATTTGGATAAATTTTAAATCCTGTTGAAAGTTCATTTATTCCAGTTGGATCTACACTGAATAAAATGGTATAATCCTGTGTTGTTCCGTCTTCAGCAGTTACAGTAATAGTTGTAGTTCTTTTAGCTTCAGTATCGCCATTAACATCTGTTGCAGGGTCAATAACTGCATTTGCATACGCAAATGTAGTTTCTGCAGTAACTGTAGGAGTTACTGTGGTTCCAGCGTCTAATTCAACTTCATAAGCATAAGTTCCAGAAGCAAAGTCAGTTACAGTTGTTCCACTTACTTGTAAATCACTTAAGGTAGCATCTGTGCTAACAGCATCAATAGTAATGGTATAGATTTTTTCTGTTGTGCCGTCTTCAGCTGTAACAATTACTTTATAACCAGTTGCAAGATCACCGGCAACAGTTGAGCCGTCTCCTTCGTAAGTTTCAAAATCAGCGCCTGTAGCTGGTGTAATATTGCTTTCAAATGTTGCAAGATCTACACTGAAAGGAATGTCGGTTATTGTTTCTAATCCATTATCAACAGTATAAGCTGTAGAAGAAACCGTTGCATCAGAACTTGGAAGATTAACAGTAATTACATATGTTTTTTCAGTAATACCATCTTCTGCAGAAACAATTACTTTATAACCAGTAGCAAGATCAGTTGCAACTGTTGAGCCATCAGCTTCATATGTCTCAAAATCAGCACTTGCAGCAGCAGTAATATTACTTTCAAATGTTGCAAGATCAGTATTGTAAGGTACATTTGTAATTGTTTCTAAACCATTATCAACAGTGTATTCGGTTGAAGAAACAGTTGCATCTGCTGATAAAACATCAGAAGCATCACGTGGATTTATTCTGTAAGTACCATCATCGTAATCACCTACACCTATAATTGTTACCATATCATCTACAGCTAAAGTTATATTTGTTAAATGATAATCAACATTATCTCCAATTCTAAACGTTGTTGCTCCATCATCGTCCGTAGCAGTATAAAAATAGTCAGCACCATCCAGTCCAACCGTGATCTTTGCTCCAGTAATTTTAATTAATTGTCCTTCCCAGCCTTCAGCAGGGTCAGTATCGGCTGCAATTGCATCACTAATGTCTGCACCATCAATTACTGAAGGACCATAAGGAGTATTTCCTGTAGATAATTTTTCAATTAATACAGGATTTTTAATTTCGCTCAGGTTGTTATAAATATCTAAAATGCCTCTGAAAATTATTTCATCACCCACTGCAGCAACACCATCAAAATTATTATCATAAATTAAGATACCGTTAAATGCACCTTCTGCATCAGCTATCCAAACATTATTATATGCATCGTTTGCAGAGATAATACCAGTGAAGGTAGTTGCAATGTCTTCTGCAATTGTTCCGCCTGCGTTATTTGCATTAGTAAATTCTATAGGTGTAACACCAGCATATAAAGCAAGGTTTGAATTTGCATCAGCTATATCATCAACTGTTGCATCTCCAGTTATAGCAGCTGAAGGTTCCCAAATACGTACAATTTTATCATCTGTACCATCAATTTCAGCAGCAGTAAAAGTAATAGCAGCTGTACCAGTAAGATTATAATCTGCTGGATCAACGCTAGCTACTGACCTATCATGAACTAATTCAATTACGGTGTCGTTTAATGAATATGCCTCTAGGATTGAAGGAATTAAGATCTCAGTAGTAAATGTAAGATTTGTACCAAAGTTTTTAGAACCAGTACTTCCATAAACAGGGTTATATGCTAAATAATAATCTTGAGATCCTAATAAATCACTAGTTGGATCAATAGTTATTGTAAAGTTAGTATTGTTATATGTCATAGTTGCAGGAACATCAGCTCCATCAGCATCATCCACTTTAAATGTTATAAGTGTTGATAAGTCTCCGTCAACTATTTCTGTTGATCCATCATCTGTTTTGTATATTTTTTCACTAAAAGTAATTGTTGGTAATTTTGTAATAAGTACATCAATTTCATTATTAGCTGGATCAACAACTCCAATAGGTTCAACGTCTCCAGATAAATCTAAAATTTTAATATCATCAATAGCAATATCTTCATCACCTGAATCCAAATTAAAAATAATTTTAATATCAATTGTTGTGCCTGTACCCGCAATTGCGTTAGTAAAAGACTTAAAATCAGATGTTACAAAAATAGCCCCATCACCAAACCCATCAAAATCTGCATCTACTGAGGGTTCATTGTTAAATGTTTCAACGCCGTCAATACCACTTATCCATATTAGGTCTGTAAATGTACCGCTATTATCGATATCATATTGGATATGTACGTAGTCTGCGTCATCCCAATCTTGATTAGTTCCGTCATCATCTTCAGCCATCATTATGCTAAATCCAAGAGAAGTAATTCCAGTAATATCTATATCATCAATATTTAACTCAACTGGTAAAGTTGGTTGGTCTCCGTCAATGTCCATCGCTCCAAAAAACCATGAACCCTGCATATTTGTAAACTCCACCCATGATCCAATATTTGATCCATCACTTCTAATGAAATAATCAGCAGAATTATCAGATAATTCAGTTATAGTAGTTGTATAACCTCCGGCAGATTCAAAATCCAGTGTATAAACCGGTGATTGGCTAAAAGCAGCAATCGCCAATAGTCCAAAAAATAAATTAAGTAAAAGTTTTTTCATAATTAAAAATTTTAGGTTTGTATTGTGTTAATTGTTTTTAGTTAAAAAAAATTTCCTTGTATTATTTTAAAGGAAAAGGGATGTCAAGATATTATTAAATTTTTAGATTCACAAGATTTTAAATCTCATTTTTATGAACAGAATGTTAACTAAATTTGAAACAGACTTAAATCATGTTTTCGTTATTGAAAACAGAAAAATTTTCTACGAACTTATGGTGAATTGGTTTATTTGTAAATTAGTAAAACGGTAAAATGGTAAATTGGCAAAAATGTGAAGCAGGAATTGGCGAAATAGTAAAATAGTTAATTGGTAAACCAGTAATTTAGAAAGTCTGTAAAAGTGAGTAGTAGTTAAGTCTCTTAATCTAAAATGCTAAAATCTCATATCTCAAAAATACTGACAATAATCATCGGGTTTGCTAATTGCTTTTTTGTAAGTTTGCAACTCAATTAATTAAGAATTAAAAAACATGTCTTATTTCAAATTATTTGTTAAATTCTTTGATAAACTCAGAACTTTCTCACGAGCGGAGGGAGTAATGACAAATAATTTGAAAAACTAAATACTAATATCTAAAAACTAAATATATGTTAGATACAATTTTAAATCACAAATCGATACGTAAATATAAAAATACACCTGTTTCTGAAAAAGATTTGCAGGAAATCTTAGAAGCTGGAACACGGGCTTCAACTAGTGGTAATATGCAGGTTTATTCTATTATTGTTACCCGCGACGAGGAAATGAAAAAGAAACTTGCTCCAACACATTTTAATCAGCCAATGGCAACTCAAGCTCCTGTTGTATTAACTTTTTGTGCCGATATTAATCGATTTAGTAAATGGTGCGAACAACGAAATGCTGAACCGGGTTACGATAATTTTTTATGGTTTACTAATGCAGTAATTGATGCAATGCTTGTTGCACAAAATTGCAGCCTTGCTGCTGAAGATAAAGGAATGGGAATCTGTTATTTAGGAACAACAACTTATACAGCCGATAAAATTATTGAAATTCTAAATCTGCCTAAAGGAGTAATTCCAATTACAACTGTTGTTGTTGGTTACCCTGATGAAAATCCGGGATTAACAGATCGTTTGCCATTGGAAGGCGTTGTGCATTACGAAACCTACAAAGATTATTCTTCTGAAGATATTAATCGTATTTATGCTGAAAAGGAATCGTTGGAATCTACTAAAGATTTACTTGAAGAAAACCAGAAGGAAACTTTAGCACAGATTTTTACTGATAATAGATACAAAAAAGCAGATAACCTGTATTTTTCAAATGTGTTCTTAAAAGTGCTAAAAGATCAGGGTTTTTTTAATAATTAAGAATACACTAAATTATATTTAAAAAGAAGTCATCCTGAGTTTATCGAAGGATCTCGAAGTATGATTTTTTTATTCAGGATTACGAATTCAGAAGACAGGAGTCAGTAATATATGCAAATTGAATTAGTAACTGTAAACTGACCTTTTAACTTTTTTGTTTACAGAAGCCTTATTTAGATTGTCATTATTCCTTTAAGTCATGAAGATAAACGTTCTGAACAGCGTGAAGAATCTAAATATGTTTTTTTGATAGAATTAAAATCCGAAATAAAAGCATGAAGCTTGCAGCTTGGAAAACGTGGCTTTTTTAGGTAAAATATAGATTGCATTAACTCATTACTCTCAGATATCGACATACCAAACAATCTATTTTCAAGTTATCTGTATATATTTGTTATTAAAATCAGAAGCTTGAAAAGAATTGCTTACATATTCATTTTTCTTATTCATATTTTTTTCTGCCAATATGTATCAGGGCAAGAATATAGATTGCATATTGATCATACTTCTAATGCGCCTAAGCAAATTTTAAATTCGTATCAAAATTATCGTGGAGATAGTGTTCAGATTGAGAATCATCTGCAGCAATTGATTGACGAATTGCAAAATGAAGGATTTTTGGCAGCATCTATAGATAGTCTAAGTTTTGATTCACTTACAGTTGAGGTAAAATTATTTGCTGGGAGAAGATATTACTGGAATGAGCTTGATTTATCTTATCTGGAGTCTGATTTGAAAGAAGCAATTAAGGTTAAACGGAAGAGGTCAGATATTGTTAATCTATACGAGTGGCAGAATCTGATGAATGAAATATTATCTTATTACGAAAACTCAGGTTATCCTTTTGTTAAAGTAATTCCAAAGGAATTTGAAATTCAGGATTCATTATTCAATACTTTACTTTTAGTTGAGAAAGGAGATTTTTATTCAATCGATAGCATAATCATTAAGGGTGAAGCTAAAATATCTCCTAATTATTTGAAAAGAACATTACAAATTGAAAAGGGAATTGCGTTTAATCAAGAAAAAATAAACTCGATATCAAAAAAGATTAATGATTTAAGATTTTTATCGGAAATAAAGCCTGCAGAAATTGAATTCCGAGACGAAAGTGTGGATCTTTATCTCTACCTTCAAAATAAAAAAGCTAATATGTTTAATGGAATTATTGGTTTCCTCCCTGATCCCGATAATAATCGGGAGAAGGAGACAGGTAAATTGCTTATAACCGGAGAACTGAATTTAAATTTGGTAAATCCATTTGGAAAAGGAGAGGAGATATTCCTGAATTGGGAGAAGCAGGAATCATCAACACAAAAGCTTGATCTTGGTTTTATGTATCCATATTTGTTCAAAACAAACCTTGGTCTTGATGCGGATTTTGGATTGTATAAAAAGGATTCTACATATCTTTCCTTAAGTGCCGGTACTGGTTTGCGATTGTTTTTAGATTATGATGAATATATAAAGGCATATTATCGGTATAAAAATTCATCGAAAATTGGTGATGATAATGTGACACTTACTTCGATGAATTATGCCGATGTTACATCGAATATTTTTGGAGCTTCATATTATTTAAATGATCTGGATTACAGATATAATCCGAGAAAAGGAATTGTGGTGAATTTATTTGGTGGAACTGGTATTAAGAAAAGCAGTACTTCAAATGAATTAACCGATAGTTTAAATGCTGATAATAAAACACTTGAAGTAGAAGCTGGTATTGATTTTGACTTGTACTTTCCTATATATAAGAATTTTGTATTTCATTTTGGAAATGTAACTCGGTATTTGGATCAGCTTGCAGATAATAATAAAGAAGCTATTTTTTACGAAAATGAACTCTACCGATTTGGGGGAGCAAAATCCTTACGCGGATTTGACGAAAGCATATTTTTTGCTTCTATATATTCATTGCAAAAAGTTGAAATTAAGTATTTGTTTGAACAAAATTCAGCATTTTATGCTTTTTGGAATGGCGCATATTATTATAAAAATGTAGTTCAAGATGTAACCGAAGATTTTCCGTGGGGATTTGGAATTGGACTTGATTTTGATACTCGGGCAGGTATTTTTTCTTTAAGTTATGCTTTAGGAAAACAGTTCGATAATCCTTTTGAAATACAGTCAGCAAAAATACATTTCGGATATATCAGTCGATTTTAGATTGTTGAATCCATAATAAAAGTGTATTGTCATTACTCCCTCCGGTCATGAGAAAGTTCCGGACGAAGCATCGCGTAGATCCGGAATCTAAGTATTGTAAGAAAGAGATCCCCGATCGGAGCCGGGGATGACAAAGAACATTATTTATTCGAGCTCCTTTTTAGAAAAAGTTCTTTTTGTACTCATTAACAATAAACTCGTCAAGCCATTGATAAAACTTTTGGATTTTGTCTTTTTCAAATTTATTATTCCAATCGCTTATTTTACTTTCTGTCTGTTCAAAAATTATTTTCTCTATAGGTTCTATTTTTTGAAGAATACCTGAGTTCTCGTCGTTTATAAGAGCAGAGATATTTAAATATTTATAACCCGATCCTCGCTCAATTGGATAGCATTGTTTTTTAAGTTCTAAAGCCATATCACATAATGGTGCATTTTCATTTTTTTCAGCCATCATTATTTTTGGTAATTTCTCACCACCTTTAATCCAAACCGGAACTGCTACAGTTGTAAACGGGTATCCTAAAACTGTCCACATGGTTGTAAATTCAGGCGATTCACCTTTTTTTACACCATGAACAACAACAGCCGAAACAGAACTGTTTCGGACTATTAAATCACCTGCATTAATAAAATGTTGTTTATCTGTGTACTCATCTGAAAAATCTCTGTAATCTGTTTTTAATAAAGAGTGATAAAATGATCTGCTAAACTCAGAAATAATGTTTTGATAATTTAATTGATTTGTAGCAAAGGCATTAGAGAATAAATCATGAGCATTTTCATAACGGATATATCCATAACCTTTATCTTTTTTTCCTGTAAAAGCATGATTTGTCCTAATTAAATATCCGTTAGGAGCAACTCTTGAATCATTTGCATCAAACTTAACAAACTTATTATTGTCAGTTTCATAATATGCCGCTCCACCTTGCGCATCAATTACTCCAAAACTGGCAGCAACTCCCATTGGTTTAGGAAGATCTGTTAAAAATTTTTCGAAATCCTCCAGAGTAGCACATTTTTGTAAAGCCATTTTCATGATATAACCTTCGCGATCTTTGTAATCTCCTTTGTAATCTAAGTTAACATCATATAACGCAGCATTCATTATTGAAAATCCTTCTGAATTTGTTCCTGCCCAAACTTGTTCTCCTTTAATATCTACAGTATTTATTAGTCCAATATAATCGTATTTGCCATCAGTAAAATACATTAATTTATTCTGATAAAAATCTGAATCACGGTGTTTCCATAATATTGGTCGTCCATCTTCAGTATACTTGCCGGATACAATAGCAGTAGTGCACGAAAAGCTATCATTTACAGAAATTATGAAAATGAAAAAGATTGAAAATAGTATTCTTGCCATAATTATTAATCTTATATAATTTATAAAAATTTAATGTCTGAATTCTTGATACTTATTTCTAATCAACAACTTTATACAAAGAATTAGCTTGTGCAGTTGCGGTAATAATCATATCGTTTATACAAACATGTTCAGGGCGTGTTACAGCATATAAAATTGCATCAGCAACATCATTTCCATATAGTGGAGTAAATCCCTGATATGCTTTTGCAGCTTTTTCTTTATCGCCTTTAAATCTCACGATTGAAAATTCTGTTTCAACCATTCCGGGATTAATAGCAGTAACCTTAATTTTCTCTTTTAACATATCAATTCGCATCCCTTTTGATATGGCATCAACAGCATGTTTTGTTCCACAATAAACATTGCCATTTTCGTATGCCTCTTTTCCAGCTGTAGAACCAATATTCACAATATGTCCGTGTTTTTTTGCAATCATATTAGGTGCAACTTTTCGCGATACATACAACAAGCCTTTAATATTTGTATCAATCATTCGTTCCCAATCATCAACTACACCTTCTTGAATGTGATTTAATCCAACGGCAAGTCCGGCATTATTAACTAATACATCAATATCTTTCCATTCTGTTGGCAAGCTGTCAATTGCTTTGTCTACTTCTTCTTTATTTCTAACATCAAAATTTAAAATATATACTTTTTCTGATGATGAATCATTAATTTCTTTTTTAAGATCTTCAAGAAGCTCAGTTCTTCTTCCTGTAATTATTATATCAAATTTATTTTTAGATAAAGTTAATGCAGTTGCTCTTCCTATTCCTGATGTAGCACCGGTTATTAAAGCTATTCTATTCATAGTATTTTGTTTAATTTATAACTTTTTTGAACTGATAAAATTAATTAAAAAAAGATAATGAAAATATTTATTAAGAATAATGATTCTTCTAAGCTGTTATTAAATGCTACATTCAAGAGTTATTAAGAATTTTGATGCTATTAAAAATGATTTTCAATGCCATTAAAATTTAAGAGTTATATTATATTTGCTAAGTCTTTTACCAACTATTAATCGTTATAAAGTTTTTAAAAATGGAAGTTACTGTTAAAACTGCTGAACAATTGGGTTTACTACCTGAAGAGTTTGATAAAATAAAAGAAAATTTAGGTCGTACACCTAACTTTACAGAGTTAAGTATTTATTCTGTAATGTGGTCGGAACACGCATCTTATAAAAATTCTATAAAGTGGTTAAAGACATTACCACGAACCGGTAAGCAATTATTAGTTGAAGCTGGTCAGGAAAATGCTGGTTTAGTTGATATTGGTGGTGGATTAGCTTGTGCATTTAAAATTGAATCACATAATCATCCTTCTGCAGTAGAACCTTATCAGGGTGCAGCAACAGGTGTTGGTGGTATTAACCGTGATATTTTTACAATGGGTGCTCGTCCGGTAGCTCAATTAAACTCGTTACGTTTTGGTGATATTAGTCTTGATCATACAAAATGGCATTTAAAAGGAGCTGTAAAAGGAATTGGTGATTACGGAAATGCATTTGGAATTCCGGTATTGGGTGGCGAATTAATGTTCGACAAGTGTTACAATACTAATCCATTAATAAATGCTATGTCGGTTGGTATTATGGAAAAAAATGACACCATTTCAGCTATTGCTTTAGGTGTTGGTAATCCGGTTTATATTGTTGGTTCGTCAACAGGTAAAGATGGAATTCACGGAGCTACTTTTGCATCAGCTGATTTAACCGAAAATTCATCTGAAGATTTACCTTCAGTTCAGGTTGGAGATCCGTTTATGGAAAAACTTTTAATGGAAGCAACTTTGGAATTAAATAGTACTGGAGCTGTAGTTGGTATGCAGGATATGGGTGCAGCTGGAATTATCTGTTCAACATCAGAAATGTCAGAAAAAGGTGCTCACGGAATGAAAATTGACTTAGATAAAGTTCCATTACGTCAACAAGGAATGCAAGGATGGGAAATTCTTTTATCAGAATCACAAGAAAGAATGTTGGTAGTTGTTGAGAAAGGAAAAGAAAGTGTTGTTGAAGGGATTTTTGATAAGTGGGATTTAAATTGCAAAATTATTGGAGAGGTAATCAAGGAAGATAAACTTTACTTTTATATGAATAATGAGTTGGTTGCTGAAGTTCCTGCATCAACTTTAGTTTTAGGTGGTGGAGCTCCTATTTATGAACGCGAATATAAAGAACCTGCTTATTACAAAGAATTTAAAAAGTTTAAAATAGATTCAGTTACAGAGCCTGAAGATTATCGCGAAACAGCGATGGAATTACTTCAAAGTCCGAATATTGCATCTAAAAAATGGGTAATTGAGCAATACGATACCATGGTTGGAACAGGAAATATGACAACAAATTTCCCTTCTGATGCCGGTATTTACAATATAAAAGGAACAAATCGTGCAATAGCTATGACAGTTGATTGTAACTCACGATATGTAAAAGCTGATCCTGAAATAGGAACAACTATTGCAGTTTCAGAAGCAGCAAGAAACATTGTTTGTTCGGGTGGTGTTCCATTAGCAATAACGAACTGTTTAAATTTTGGTAATCCATATAATCCTGAAGCTTTCTGGCAATTTGTTGGAGCTATAAAAGGGATGAGTCATGCATGTAAGAAATTTAACACTCCTGTTACAGGAGGAAATGTAAGTTTCTATAATCAAATGATGGTTAATGGAAAAACGGAACCAATTAACCCAACTCCAACAATTGGAATGATTGGATTAATTGAAAATAAAAACGATCAAATGAGTATTGCCTTTAAAAATAAAGGCGATATGATTTATTTAATAGGAAAATCAAGAAACGATATAAACTCTTCAGAATATCTAAATTACATACATAAAATTGAAGAATCACCGGTACCGCATTTCGATTTAGAAGAAGAACATGCTGTACAAGAAGCTGTAAAAAGCTTAATTAAGAAGAGCCTGATTCTTTCAGCGCACGATGTTGCTGACGGAGGTTTATTTACAACTATTGTTGAATCAGCAATGATTAAAGGCTTTGGTTTTGATGTTACTCCAGATGCTGAAGTTCGAAAAGATGCATTCTTATTTGGAGAAGCACAAAGTAGAGTTGTTGTTTCGGTTTCTCCTTCAAACGAAGATCATTTTATTGATTATATGATAGAATCCAAAGTTCCATTTTCAGCATTGGGTCATGTTACTAAATCAGAACTTAGAATTGACGATAATTCATACGGTTTTGTTGGTGATATTAAAAAGATGTATGACACTGCATTGGAAAAATATCTGAAAGAAGATTGATGTTAACACCATATAAAAATAACAAGTCGGGTAAAAAGGAGCAGGTAGCTTTAATGTTTAATAATATTGCCCGACGATATGATTTTTTAAATCACTTTCTATCTCTTGGTATTGATAAGATTTGGAGAAGAAAAACGATTAATACCTTAAGCGGAATTGCTTCAAATCCAATTCTTTTAGATGTTGCATCCGGTACTGGCGATTTAGCAATTACCGCACTTAAACTAAATCCAAAAAAAATAATTGGCATTGATATCTCGGAAGAGATGCTCCGTGTTGGTAAGGAAAAGATCAAGAAAAAGAAATTGGAAGATATAATTACTCTTCAGAAAGGAGATTCGGAAAATATTGAATTCGAAAGTGATTATTTCGATGGAGTAACTGTTGCTTTTGGAGTAAGAAATTATGAAAATCTGAATAAGGGATTATCTGAAATGTATAGGGTCTTGAAATTGAATGGCAAAATTGCCATTCTTGAGTTTTCCAAACCAAAATCCTTTCCTGTAAAACAAGTCTATAATTTCTATTTTAAAAGTATATTACCCTTAGTAGGTAAGCTAGTATCGAAAGATAATGCAGCATATACATATTTGCCCGAATCTGTACGACAGTTTCCCGAAAGAGATTTGTTTATTAAGGAGCTTGTAAAGGTTGGATTTAAAAATTGTAGTTTTATACCATTGAGTTTTGGAATTGCAAGTATATATAGTGCCGAAAAATAAAAGATATTATTGCAGAATAATATATTGAACAAATTATCGTTTTGTAAATCTAAATTGCTGATTTGAAAAAAATATTATCCATATTATTTATTGTATTCATTTCTCTGAAAGTTTCGGCTCAGAGAGAAATCGTTTTAAATTATCAGAATGTCGATAATAAAAAACTTCATTTTGGTTTTACAATAGGTGTAAATACAATGGATTTTAAGCTTACACCAACAATGAATACTTTTGGTGCCGATTCAGCGGTTTTATATCCTGAGATTAATGATCTTGTACCAGGGTTTCACGTAGGAATTGTATCGAGTCTTAGGCTTACAGATCATCTCGATTTTAGATTCTTGCCGGGAATTTCTTTAGGGCAAAGAAAAATTTTATTCTACGACAATGATCAAAATGTGGTTTCTGAAATGAAAATAGAATCAACTTTCATTGATTTACCATTAACATTTAAATATAAATCTACAAGAATAGGAAACACGAGACCATATGTAATTGGTGGTATAAATATCAGGAATGATATGGCTCGAAATAAAGAGTTTAACGAAGATGAAGAAATTTATATTAAGTTAAAACCTTTTGATGTTTATTACGAGCTTGGATTTGGGCTGGATTTTTACCTCGCATATTTTAAATTTTCTACAGAAATAAAATATTCAGTTGGTATATTAAATGTTATTTCTTCTGATCCGGCTGACGATTTTCCTCAATATGCAAATTCTATAGATAAACTGAATTCCAGAATGTTTATGATCTCACTTCATTTTGAATAAATATCTTAAGTTCTTCTTCTGAATTCCGAACAAATAATAGCTGTAGCAACTGAAATGTTAAGTGATTCTGAAGTTTTAATATCACCAGGAAAGTTTGGAATAAAAAGCTTTTTAATAATATGAGGTTTTAGATATTCAGATATGCCATGTGATTCACTTCCCATAATTATAAACCCATTACTGCATAGCTTTTCGTTATAAATATTTTCTCCTTCCAGAAATGTCCCAAATATTTTGAAGTTCTCAGATAGTGAGAACTGTGGTAAAAACGTTTCCAGATCAACATAATGTACTTTTACTCTGTATAATGCACCCATCGAGGCTTGAACTACTTTAGGATTGTATGTATCAACACTCTCGTTTGAACAAAAAATATTCTTAATTCCAAACCAATCAGCTATTCGAATTATAGTTCCGAGATTTCCAGGATCATTAATGTTATCAAGAATTAAACTTAAATCATTTTGTATTTCATTCTTTTCGTATCTTAGTTCTGGTTGCTTAGCAATTGCAAATACCTTATTTGGTGTAGATAATGAACTTATCTTTTTTAGTTCAGCATCTGTTATTTCTGTAATTTCAATATCAGATGATAGCATGTGTTTGTTTTTATCTAACCAATCTGAAGTTGATAAAATATCAGTAATTTGAATTTTAGAAAGAAGTAATTCATCAACAAGTTTTTCACCTTCGGCAAAAAAAGATTGAGAAAGTTCCCTGTATTTCTTTTTTTTAATGGAATTAATGAATTTAATTTTATTTTTGCTGAGCATAGTATCAAATTTGTTCAATAAAAATTTATTTATTGAATGTAAATATATAAATAAAGAGTTGAAATTATCCGGATTACTACATAAATCAAAGCTACATCTATTATCATTACTTGTAATTTATTTAATTATAGTTATCTCTTCTTGTAGTCCGGTTAAACATGTGTCTGATGACGAATACTTACTTGACAGATATAGAGTTAAAGTGAAAGATGGGAATGTGAAAAATGAAGTGCTCAGGGATTATATTAGACAAAAACCTAACAAAAGAATTCTCGGATTAAGATTTCATTTATGGCTTTATAATTTATCATCAAAAAAGAATACTAAAGAAAAGGGCTTAAATAATTGGTTGCAAACTATTGGAGAAAAACCAGTTATTTATGATAGTTATGTAAAAGAAAAATCGGCTGATCATTTAAAAACTTATCTTAATAATAAAGGTTATTATAATTCTGTAGTTGAAGATTTGGTTCAATTTAAAAGAAAGCGAGCGCGAGTTCTTTATCGAGTATATGTTAATGAACCATATACAATTAGAAAAGTTTTATATACATGTTTAGATTCAGCCTTAGTTCCGGTTATTCTTCCAGATACAGTTAATACCTTAATAGGAATAGGAGATAATTTTGATCTTGATCTTCTCGAAAGTGAAAGAAAACGAATCGAAATATTCTTGAAAAATAAAGGATATTATAATTTTAGTAAAGAATTTATACAATTTCAAGCCGATAGTTCCACACGCAAAAAAGATGTAGAACTTAGAATGGTTATAAAAAAGTTTCAGAAAAAAGGATCTAATAATAATGTTATTACAACAAACCATAAGAAATTTATATTAAACGAAGTTAGCTTTTTTACAAATTTTGATCAGAAAGAAGCGCTTGTACAACGTGAGAATTATTATAGCGATCTTGATACAAATTATATTGATAGTATTCGATTTATTTCAAAGGGAATAGATAATATCAATAATAGAGTTATTCTTCAATCTAATTTTATGCAAAAGGGTGAATATTATTCACTTTACAATACAGACAAAACATATAAACATCTTAACTCTTTAAGGCTTTTTAAATTAATAAATATACAGTTTGATGAAGTTGATTCTCTTGCAAATGATAGCCTTAATTTAGGGTATATAGATTGCAAGGTTCAGTTAACGAAATTTTACCTTCAATCATATACGGTTGAGTTACAGGGAACTAACTCGGGTGGCAACATTGGTATTGGGGGAAATCTGTTGTACCAGCACAGGAGTTTATTTGGTGGTGCTGAAATAACAGATTTTAGAATTAATGGAGCTATTGAAGCACTGGATACTACTATACTTGATTTTAATCGTATTAATAATGCTATTGAACTTGGAGGAAATATTACAGTTTCTATTCCAAAGTTTATGTTACCCATTTTTAAAGGAGAAAGATTTAGTAAAAAATACAGCCCTAAAACTCAGATTTCTATAGGGTATAATTATCAAGATCGTTTAGAATACCAAAGATCGGTTGCAAATATGTCATATGGTTATATTTGGGATGGTAATCGATTTTTAAAGCATTCTTTTAAATTACTCGAAATAAACGCTGTAAACCTTCCATATGCTTCTCCTGAATTTAAAGATTATATTGATTCAACATATTTAAAAAGCAGTTACGATAATCATCTTGTCTCTGTAATTAATTACGGACTAATTTTTAATAATCAGGATATTAAAAAGAACAGGGACTTTTATTTTTTTAGATTAAATGCAGAAATTTCTGGAAACATTCTTTCAGGTGTAAGTGAGTTAACTAATGCTTCAAAAAATGATGAAGGCAATTATCTTGTATTTGGGATTCCTTTCTCACAATATGCAAAAACTGATCTTGATTTCAGATATTACAACGTAGTTGATAAATCTAATAGTGTTGTTTTAAGACTTTTTGGAGGCTTGGGAGTTCCTTATGGTAATTCATCATCATTGCCTTTCGAAAAGATGTATTTTTCTGGTGGGGCAAACAGTATCAGAGCATGGAATGTTAGGAATCTTGGTCCCGGGTCATATTCGGGTGGATCAAAAACACGATTCCCTAATCAGACTGGTGATATAAAATTAGAAGCGAACTTTGAATATAGGTTTAAAATGTTTTGGTTATTAGAAGGGGCTCTTTTTATTGATGCAGGTAATATTTGGAATCTTAATTCAGACGAATTTGAAGGAGGACTATTCAGGAAAGACGAATTTTATAAAGAATTTGCTGTAGGTTCAGGATTTGGAACACGTTTCGATTTCTCTTTTTTCATTTTCCGGCTTGATCTTGGAGTAAAGCTTCGGGATCCTTCATTTGAGCAAAATGAACGATGGGTGTTTGGTAATAGAGGTCTTACCTGGCAGGATGATTTTACTATCAATTTGGGTATAGGATATCCTTTCTGATACGATATATTTCTTTCTTAATTATTAAATACAATTAATTTATTTACTAAATTTGTATGAGTTCTTACAAATATTAAATAAAATATTATGTCAAAGAAATTTAGGTCAGGAGTATTATTCGGAGAAGAAGTTTCGCATCTTTTTGAATACGCTAAAGAAAAGCAATTTGCACTTCCAGCAGTTAATGTTATTGGCACGAATTCTATAAATGCGGTTTTAGAAACAGCACGTGATGTTAATTCACCCGTCATCATACAATTTTCAAATAGCGGAGCTGCTTTTGTTGCAGGGAAGGGTTTGTCAAATGAGAATCAGGTAGCTAGTATTGCCGGAGCCATATCTGGTGCCCAACACGTACATAATTTAGCAAAATACTATGATGTTCCTGTTGTTCTTCATACCGACCATTGTGCCAAGAAACTTATCCCTTGGGTAGACGGATTAATTGAAGCTGGTGTTGAGTTTTATGAAAAAAACAAACAACCTCTCTTTAGCTCACACATGTTAGATTTAAGTGAAGAAACCTTAGAAGAAAATATAGATATTTCGGCATCTGTATTGAAAAAAATTAATGAATTAGGAATGACCTTAGAAATTGAATTAGGTGTTACTGGAGGTGAAGAAGATGGGGTTGATAATACTAATATTGATACATCGAAACTATATACTCAACCTGAGGAAGTAGCATATGCATATGAAAACTTAATGAAAATAAGTCCTAATTTTACTGTTGCAGCCTCATTTGGTAATGTTCATGGTGTTTATAAACCTGGTAATGTTGTATTAAGCCCAATTATATTGAAAAATTCACAAGAACTGATACAAAAGAAGTTTGGAACAAAAGAAAAACCAGTGAACTTTGTTTTTCATGGGGGATCAGGTTCAGAAAAGGAGAAAATTGCTGAAGCAATAAGTTATGGAGCAATAAAAATGAATATCGACACTGATATGCAATGGGCTTCATGGAAAGGTATTTTGGATTATTATAATGAAAAACAAGGATTTCTTCAAAGTCAAATAGGAAACCCAAAAGACCCTGATGGACCTAATAAAAAATTCTACGATCCAAGAGTTTGGTTGCGTGAAGCTGAAAAGAATTTTATAAAAAGATTATTTGAAGCATTTAAAGATCTTAATGCCGAGAATAGAAATTAAGAAATATTTCACAATCGTATTTTTAAGCCGTCTTAGTAACTATTGAGACGGTTTTTATTTATAACTAAACTATATTTTGCAAATCAAGTCTAATTTTGTAAAATTGTTAATTCTAAAAAATAATTATAAAATAGTGTATGGCAAATGTCGATTTCTCAAACAGAGATAGTTTCGGAAGTAAATTTGGAGTAATAGCAGCAACAGCAGGTTCAGCAGTGGGATTGGGTAATATATGGAGATTTCCTTATGTTGCCGGAGAAAGTGGAGGTGGAGCTTTTGTGCTAATTTATCTTGGTTTTATTTTTATAATTGGCGTCCCTGTTATGCTTTCAGAATTTACTATTGGTCGGCGTGCAAAATTGAATACCTTCGGGGCCTTTAAGAAACTTGCTCCGGGCAAGCCTTGGTTTTTGGTTGGTGTAATGGGTTTAGTTGCTGCATTTCTTATTTTAGCATTCTATAGCACAATTGCAGGTTGGACTCTTGAATATATTGTTAAAGCTTTTTCAAATGGATTTGAAAATCAAAATACAACAGTGGTTTTTGAAAGTTTCAAATCATCAACATTTCGTCCAATTTTTTGGCAAATTACTTTCATGGGCTTAACAGCATGGATTGTTTTAGCTGGAGTAAAAGATGGTATTGAAAAATATACTAAAATATTAATGCCATTATTATTTATATTAATTGTTGTTATGTGCATAAGAGCAGTTACATTGCCAGGTGCTGCAAAAGGATTAGAATTCTTATTTAAACCTGATTTTTCAAAAATAACATGGAACGTAGTTCTTGAAGCTTTAGGTCAGGCAGCATTTTCTTTAAGTATTGGAATGGGAGCTTTAATTACCTATGGCTCATACATCCGAAAAGATAATAATTTGCCTGTTACAGCTATTCAGGTTTCTATTGCAGATACTTTAATTGCAATTCTTGCAGGAGTAATGATTTTTCCTGCTGTTTTTGCATTAGGAATGGATCCACAAGCAGGTCCGGGTCTAGTCTTTCAAGTTCTTCCCGAATTATTCATGAAGATGCCAGGTGGGTATTATTTTTCGATAGTCTTTTTCATCTTATTAGCAGTTGCAGCATTAACGTCTACAGTATCATTACTTGAAGTGGTAGTAGCCTATTTTGTTGAAGAGCTAAGGATTTCGAGGAGAAAAGCAACTATCATAGGAGCTATTTCTATTAGTTTGTTAGGCGTGTTATGCACCTTGTCATACAGTGAATTGAAAGATTTTAAAATCTTCGGACAAACAATATTTGATGCATTTGATTATGTGACAGCGAATATTTTCTTGCCTGTAGGAGCGTTTTTTATTGTTATATTCCTAGGATGGTTTTTAGGTAAGAAAGTTATTGCTGATGAGCTATCTAATGAGGGAGCTTTGAAAATGAAGTTTTTTGGTCTTTTTATGTTTATTATTAAATATATTGCACCTATTGCTATTGCATTAGTCTTCTTAAATAGTATCGGAATAATAAAATTTTAGTAAATTTAATTTATGATAAAAAAACGATTCAGGGAATATTTTACATATACTAGAAAGGAGCGCAACGGACTAATTGTGCTCCTTATTATTTTATTTATTTTAATTCTGATAAAAATATATCAGAGTAATCAATCTGTTGGTGAAACAGTGATATTTGATAGTGAGTTTCAGGCAGAAATTGATTCATTTGAGAAAGGATTAATTCCAAAAAAAGATAATAAGCCAAATGCAAAAGAAAGTAATAAGTTCTCTAAATCAGGCTGGGAGATTCCTGAAGAATTATTTTATTTTAATCCTAATAATGTTTCCTCTAATGATCTTATTAAATTAGGACTATCTGAAAAACAAATTACAACATTAATAAACTATAGGAAAAAAGGAGGCACTTTTTATAAAAAGAAAGACCTCTTAAAGATATATGGTATAGAAGATATTCAATTTAAGGCACTGGAGCCATATATTAAAATAGAAAATAAGGATAAACTTACTGAGTTTAAAGAGGAGGGTGAAACAGGCATTGAAATCATGTTGCTAATTGAACTCAATTCGGCAACCAAGGAACAGCTTATCAGCATTAAAGGTATTGGCGAAGTGTATGCGAATCGTATCATAAAATATCGTGATTTGCTTGGTGGTTATTATTCAAAGAATCAGTTGCTGGAGGTGTATGGACTAGATACGGTAAAATATCTTTCGATCTCTCAACGAATTAATATAGATACATCCCTGATTTCAAAAATTGATTTAAATAAAGCTAATTTCAAGTTATTAATAAAACATCCATACATTAATAAATATGAAACAGAGGCTATTTTAAAATATAAAGAAATCATTGGGGAGTTTACAGAATTTGAACAAATTCATGAAAATAACCTTTTAAATAAAGAATCGTTTATCAAAATAAAACCGTATTTGAGACTTAATTAGTAATTATGTATTGACAATTGCATAAAAAAAGTGTATATTTATTTATTATGATGCTATTGCTTTATCTCGCTGATTGGCAGCATTGTAGTAGTGTAAATAATAACTAATTATCGTCAAGAATTATTTTTTTATTTTTTTTTAGTAAATAATTTTTGAAAAGTGCATTTTAAATTAATATTTTTGCGGCTCAATTAAAAAAAACAAATCTAATTATGATAGTAGTACCATTAAAAGAAGGTGAGAATATCGAGAGAGCTTTAAAGAAGTTCAAAAGAAAATTTGAAAAGACTGGTGTTGTTAAGGAATTAAGAGAAAGACAGGCATATACCAAACCCTCTATTAAAAATAGAGAACTAAGGAAAAAGGCTATTTACGTGCAACAAATTCAGCTAAAAGAAGAGTAGAATACATAGGGGAAGTATAATGCATCCATTTTGGTGTCTGAATTACTTTTTTAATTTTAATTAACCCTATATGTATAACGACCTTTTTCTAAAATATTTACAATTCGAAAAGCGATTTTCAGTAAACACAATTAAATCATATAAAGTTGATTTATGCCAGTTTACTGATTTTATTATTGATTATGGTGAAGTTGAAATTCATCAGGCTAATGATAAAACAATAAGAGCATGGATTGTTAGTTTAATGGAAAAAGATTTATCCGCAGTATCGGTTAATCGTAAAATTTCTACATTAAAATCATTTTTTAAATTTTTGCTAAGAGAAGGGTATGTAAACACAAACCCTATGGATAAAATTAGTTCTCCAAAAGCATCCAAGAGACTGCCGCTTTTTATTGAAGAAAAACAAATAAATAATTTAATTGATGATTATTCATTTGGAGATGATTTTTCAGGAACTCGCAATAAAACTATCATTGAGATGTTTTATAATACAGGAATGCGATTGTCTGAA
This sequence comes from Bacteroidales bacterium, assembly GCA_030637515.1. Classification (GTDB taxonomy): domain Bacteria; phylum Bacteroidota; class Bacteroidia; order Bacteroidales; family UBA12077; genus UBA12077. The sequence goes on along the minus strand of DAOWGM010000123.1, from coordinate 1,082 downwards.
TTAATAAATCTTAAAAATAATAGTGTAGATTTATATAATAATACCGTTAAAGTATTAGGAAAAAGAAATAAAGAAAGAATTATTCCTTTTAATTCAACTTTTATTGAACCATTAGAAAAATATATTCGGTTCAGAGATCAGGAATTTAATAATTTGGCTCACGATTACTTTTTTGTTACCGATAAAGGAAATAAATTGTATGAAAAATTTGTATATAGAATAGTGAACAGATATTTATCACTGGTTACTACAATAGAAAAAAAGAGTCCGCATATATTGCGACATACTTTTGCAACACATTTATTAAATCGAGGAGCTGATTTAAATGCGATAAAAGAACTACTTGGACATGCAAATCTTTCAGCAACTCAGGTCTATACGCATAATACATTTAAAAAATTAAAAACTATTTATAAACAAGCTCACCCCAGAGCATAAAAAACGGAGGAGTTACTATGGACATTAAAATTCATTCAATTCACTTTGATGCAGACAAAAGACTTATTGACTTTATTAATGGCAAGGTGAAAAAACTAATCCAATTTTATGATAACATTATCGGTGTTGAAGTTTTCTTGCGTTTAGAGAAAGATCAAGATACCGAAAACAAACTTGCAGAAATTAGACTGGATATTCCGGGAAGTGATATTTTTGCAAAGAAAAAAAGTAAAAGTTTTGAAGAATCAGTTGATAATTCAATTGAGGCAATTAAACGACAAATAACAAAACATAAAGAAAAACAAAGAGGTGTTTAATTTTTTTTATAAAAACATGAAAATAGCATTGATTTTTTTGTGTTTAAAATAAAATATTCATACATTTGCGAACCGATTTTGGAAAGTATTTTCTAAAATCGGCGTTCTTTTATATTGCCGATGTAGCTCAGTTGGTCAGAGCAGCTGATTTGTAATCAGCAGGTCGACGGTTCGAATCCGCCTATCGGCTCAGTGTATTGAAATAATGATTTTTGGGGGAGATACCAAAGTGGCCAACTGGGGCAGACTGTAACTCTGCTGGCGTACGCCTTCGTAGGTTCGAATCCTGCTCTCCCCACAAAATGTTTGAGTGTAAATATTTGTGTT
>DAOWGM010000107.1 GCA_030637515.1 Bacteroidales bacterium | reverse complement strand
CAAAAGGAGGTATGATCGTCGATGTATTTGGTATCGAGGCATTCCTCCCCGGATCACAGATCGATGTGAAGCCTATCCGTGATTACGATGCATATGTCGGAAAAACTATGGAGTTCAAGGTTGTCAAGATCAATCATGAATTCAAAAATGTGGTTGTCTCACATAAATCCCTCATCGAAGCAGAACTTGAACAGCAGAAGAAAGAGATTATTGCCAAGCTTGAAAAGGGACAGGTTCTTGAAGGTACAGTGAAAAACATCACTTCATACGGTGTATTTATTGATCTTGGTGGTGTTGATGGATTAATTCACATAACTGATTTATCATGGGGTAGAGTAAATCATCCTGAAGAAATCGTTGAATTAGACCAGAAATTAAATGTTGTAATTCTTGACTTTGAGGACGATAAGAAACGAATTGCGCTTGGATTAAAACAATTAACTCCTCATCCTTGGGATTCTTTAGATAAAGAACTTAAAGTTAGTGATAACGTTAAAGGTAGAGTTGTAGTTTTAGCTGATTACGGTGCATTTATTGAAATTCAACCAGGAGTTGAAGGTTTAATTCATGTTTCTGAAATGTCATGGTCTCAGCATTTAAGAAGTGCTCAGGAATTCTTACAAGTAGGTGACGAAGTTGAAGCACAAATCCTTACTCTTGACAGAGAAGAAAGAAAAATGTCTTTAGGTATTAAACAATTAAAGACTGATCCTTGGAGTAATGTTGATGATAAGTATGCAGTTGGAACAAAACACGCTGCAACTATTAGAAACTTTACTAATTTTGGTGTATTTGTTGAGATTGAAGAAGGAGTTGATGGATTAATTCATATTTCTGACCTTTCTTGGACAAAGAAAATCAAACATCCTGCTGAATTTACTTCAATAAGTGAAAGTATTGAGGTTGTTGTTCTTGAAATTGATAAGGAAAACAGAAGATTAAGCTTAGGACATAAGCAATTAGAAGAAAATCCATGGGATGTATTCGAAACTGTATTTACAGCCGGATCAATTCATGAAGGTACTATTGTTAATATTTTTGATAAAGGTGCAGTAATTGCTTTACCATATGGTGTTGAAGGTTTTGTTACTCCTAAACATCTTGTTAAAGAAGACGGAAGTGCAGCAAAAATTGAAGAAAAAATGGATTTCAAAGTAATTGAATTCTCAAAATCTTCAAAAAAGATTATCTTGTCGCACAGTAGAGTTTTCGAAGATGAGAAAAAAGGTGAAGAAGTAGCTGAAAGAAAACAAAGAACTGCAACAAAAAATAAAGCTGTTAAGAAGATCAAATCGAATCTTGAAAAAACAACTTTAGGTGATATTTCAGAATTAGCATCGCTTAAGAATGAAATGGAGCAGGAGCAGAAAAAAGAGATAGCTGTTAAAAAGGCAGAAATGGACGCTAAAGAAGAAGCGAAAAAGGAGCCAAAAGCAGCAGCTAAACCAAAAGCAAAAAAAGAGGAAGTAGCAGAAGAGAAAGTGAAGAAAGCAGCTAAACCTAAAGCTAAAAAAGAGGAAGTAGCAGAAGAAAAGAAAGAAGCGAAACCAAAGGCTAAAAAGGAAAAGAAAGCTGAAAAGGATAGTGAAGAGAAATCGGCTGAATAGTTCTTTTAATTTAAAACAAATTACAATGGAATTTAAGATTGAAAAACTAGAAAAGTACACCCTAATTCAGGTAATGGAAGAAAAACTTGACACAAATGTTGCGCCAAGTTTGAAATCTGAATTAGTTTTAATCTCTGGTAAAGGAGAAAAAAACATAATACTGGATTTGAGTAATTGCAGATATTGCGATTCATCAGGATTAAGTGCTATTCTTGTGGCCAATCGCCTTTGTAAAAATGCAAATGGAACGTTTGTTTTAACAGGATTGAATGATGCTGTTGACAGACTAATTACCATATCGCAATTGGATACAGTGTTGAATATTGCTTATTCAACAGAAGAAGCTGTTGATATTGTTAGCAATGAAGAAGAAGGTCGTGATAGTAATGGTAAGTAAACCGGAATTATAATTGACTTTTGAATTAACAATATTAGGAAGTAGTTCAGCTGTTCCAACTTCGAAAAGAAATCTAACCGCTCATGTGCTCAATGTACATGAGCGGTTTTTTTTAATTGACTGTGGTGAAGGAACACAGCTTCAGATACGAAGAAATAAAATTCGGTTTGGAAAAATTAATCATATATTTATTAGTCATCTTCATGGCGATCATATTTTTGGTTTATTTGGACTTTTATCTACATTCAATTTACTAAACAGAGAAAAAGATTTACATATTTATGCACATCCAAATCTTGAAGAGATTTTAAATCAGCATCTTGATTACTTTGAAAAATCAATGTCATATAAAATTATTTATCATCATTTAAATCCAAAAGAAAATAAGATAATTTTCGAAGATGAAAGATTAATAGTAGAGACTATTCCTTTAAAACATAGAGTTCCTACTTGTGGGTTTCTATTTCGAGAAACTCCACACTTAAGAAACTTAAAAAAAGATGTAGTTAAAGATCATAAAATACTAATAAGTAAAATTCGAGGTATTCAGGAGGGAAATGACTATGTTAATGATGATGGAGAAGTAATTTTAAACTCTAAATTGACTTTGCCACCGTATAAAACTCGTTCGTATGCATACTGTACTGATACAATGTATTCAGAGAAGATTGTGCCGATAATCAAAAATGTTGATTTACTTTTTCATGAAGCAACATTGGCTAAAAACATGAAGAAGCAAGCAAAAGAAACTTCGCACTCTACTTCATACGACGCAGCTTCCATAGCAAAAAAGGCAAATGTAAAGAAGTTAATTATTGGACATTTTTCTGCCAGATATAAGGATGTTGAGCCATTAGTAAATGAAGCGCGAAGTATTTTCCCTGAAACATATTCAGCTGAAGATGGCGAAAAGCATACTGTTGAATTAAAAAGAGAAGTATAAAAAAACGTAATTTTGATTTTGAAATTAACTAACACTTAAACTATAGATATGAAAAAGATTGTATTGTTTTTATTTGTTTCTGTTGTTGCTATAAGTGCAATTGCGCAGAAAAAAGATAAAGCTGTTTTTGAGGAATATAAAGCAGGTTTTTATCAGAACTTTATTCTAAAAGATGTTTCAGCGGTAGAAGAAAATCTTAATCCTGAGAAAAAAGAAAAAAAGTTTATGATGGATCACTCAGGTTTAGATTTACCTAACAAAGTTGATTTATATAAAAGAGAATGGTCTAATCCAGTTATATCGCAAGGTAACGCTGGTTCTTGCTGGGCATACTCAACTGTATCAATGTATGAGTCTGAAGTAAAACGACTTCAGAAAAAGGAAGTGAAACTATCTGAGATTTATGTTGTTTACTGGGAGTATGTAGAAAAAGCAAGAAGATTTGTTGAGCAGAGAGGCGAATCATTGTTTGAGCATGGTTCTGAAGGAAATGCGGTTGCACGAATATTTAAACAATACGGCATTGTTCCTATTGATGTTTACACTGGATTAATAAACGGTAGAAAGTATCATTCACATGATGCAATGTATAACGAGATGATGGGATATTTAAATTCAGTTAAAGCTAACAATGCGTGGAACGAGGAGCTTGTGCTGGAAACTATAAAAGATATTATGAATCATCATATTGGTACGCCTCCAACTGAGTTTGCTATTGATGGTAAGAATTATACTCCAAAATCATATTTGAATGATTATCTGAAAGTTAATCCAAACGATTATGTAGAAATTCTTTCATATAAACAAGAACCATATTGGAAACAAGTTGAATATAAAGTACCAGATAACTGGTGGCATAACGCCGATTATTATAATATTCCGCTCGATATGTATATGGATGTTATTAAGAAATCTATTAAAGCTGGTTATACTCTAAGTATTGGTGGTGATGTTTCAGAGTCTGGATTTTCAAGGGGAACGCAAGTTGCTTTGGTTCCTACATACGATATTCCTTCTGAATATATCAACGAGGATTCACGACAATTTCGTTTTTCTAATGAAACAACAACCGATGATCACGGAATGCATTTGGTTGGATATCTTGAAAAAGATGGAGTAGATTGGTATTTGATTAAAGATTCAAGTAGTGGTTCTCGAAATAATGATCACGATGTTCCTGAATTCGGATATTATTTCTTCCATGAAGATTATATAAAGCTAAAGATGATGGGATTTACCATTCATAAAGATGCGGTCAAAGATCTACTGAAAAAATTTAAATAAATATTAAAGAAAAGTCTCCTGTTTTGGAGGCTTTTTTTATTTGTATTTGCTACTTTTCTTAAAATTAGTTTTATAATATTATCTTTGCAACATTATTAATTCGAAGGTCAAAAACAATAAAAAATGCACGAAAAAATATTAATCTTAGATTTTGGATCTCAATATACACAGCTGATAGCCAGAAGAGTACGAGAGTTGAATGTGTACTGTGAAATTCATCCTTTTAATAAAGTACCTGAACTTGATAATAACTTTAAAGGAGTTATTTTATCGGGTAGTCCATTTTCCGTAAGAGATAAAAATGCTCCGATACCTGATTTGTCAAAAATTAAAAAAGCATATCCTTTATTAGGAGTATGTTATGGAGCTCAGTTTCTGGCACAGAATTATGGAGGCGAAGTTTTGCCTTCGAAACACAGAGAATATGGTCGTGCACGATTAAATTATATTAATCAGGATGATAAACTAATGAAAGGTATTGAAATGGACACTCAGGTTTGGATGTCGCATGGAGATACTATCACAAAAATTCCTGAAAATTACCAAATTATAACAAGTACAAGTGATGTTAAATTTGGGGGTTTCAAAATCATGGATGAAGAAACATATGGAATTCAGTTTCATCCTGAAGTGTATCATACATCGCAAGGAAAACAATTATTAGAGAACTTCTTAATTGATATTTGTGCTTGCAAACAAGATTGGACACCTTCTGTTTTTGCCGATGACACAATAAAAGGACTAAAAGAACAACTTACAAACGATAAGGTTGTACTTGGCTTGTCGGGTGGTGTTGATTCATCTGTTGCTGCTATTCTTTTACATAAAGCAATTGGCAAAAACCTTACATGTATTTTTGTTGATAATGGTTTGTTAAGAAAAAATGAATACGAGAAAGTCCTTGAATCATATGAAAATATGGGACTGAATGTTATAGGTGTTGATGCAAAAGAACAATTTCTAAGTCAGTTAAAAGGAATATCAGATCCTGAAGGAAAAAGAAAGGCTATTGGTCGTGTATTTATAGAGGTTTTTGACCAAGAAGCACATAAAATTAAAGACGTAAAATGGCTTGCTCAAGGTACAATTTATCCTGATGTAATTGAGTCTATTTCGGTTAATGGTCCTTCTGCAACTATTAAATCTCATCATAATGTTGGTGGTTTACCAGAGAAGATGAATTTGAAAATTGTAGAACCTTTAAAGCTTTTGTTTAAGGATGAGGTAAGAAGAGTAGGAGCATCCATTAACATTAAAAAAGAACTTTTACAGCGTCATCCGTTTCCAGGACCAGGGCTTGCAATAAGAATATTGGGAGATATAACGCACGAAAAAGTTAGAATTCTTCAAGATGTAGATGATATATACATTGAAGGATTAAAAGAATACGACTTATATGATAAAGTATGGCAGGCTGGAGTTATTTTACTTCCTGTTCAGTCAGTAGGAGTTATGGGAGATGAAAGAACATATGAAAACGCAGTTGCATTAAGAGCAGTTTCATCTACAGATGGAATGACAGCAGACTGGTCGCATTTACCATATGAGTTTTTAGCTGATATTTCAAATAAAATCATTAATAATGTTAAAGGTATTAATAGAGTTGTTTATGATATAAGCTCTAAGCCTCCTGCAACAATAGAATGGGAATAGAATTTAAAAAGGGAGTAATCCCTTTTTTTATTTTTATTAATATTATGCCGATTATTTTTGAATAACACAAAATATTTTTATTCTTTAGAAAATTTGAACTAATGAAATAATTTTTATTACTGTATATCAAAGAATAAATTTGAAAATTCCTTTAACAAAATTGACAATAAATTATTATCTTACACGCTGGAAAAGCATTCATTTTAAATAAAGACATCTTACACATTATGGAAAACTTATTTATTGAGTCAACAGAGTATAGTCCAAAAATATTATTTGATGTTAAAAATCGCAAATTTGAGTTAATAGGAATATCGAGACCTGAAGATGTGATTGCTTTTTATGAATCGGTTCTTTATAAGATTGAGAAGTATGTTAAAAAAACAATAGAGAATAATAATGACCTTGAAAATTTCACTTTCAATTTGAAATTTGATCTAACATACATGAATTCAGCATCTTCAAAATATATACTTCAGATTTTAGACCACTTTAAGCAACTTTATTTAAAAGAAGCAAATATTATTATTGAATGGTTATATGATGATGTTGATGATCAAATATTTGAGGATGGAGAAGACCTGTCTGATGTAATAAAAATTCCTTTTAATCTTATTCCCAGATAACAATCCTGAATAGGATTTTGTTATAATACTGGAAAAAATATTTAAATATTATGCGCAAAGTACATATTAAGCAATTCATTATAATTGTAATATTATTCATTCTTCCAGCAAGAATTTATTCACAATATCTTACCGAAGATATTTTTAAATTTAGCAGAGCTTTAGGATATATTTCTTCTTATTATGTCGATTCTGTTGATTCTAAACAGCTTGTTGAAGATGCAATTGTAAATATACTAAAGGATTTAGATCCACATTCAGTTTATATTCCTGCAGATGAAGTTAAGGAAATGAATGAGCCACTAGAAGGCAATTTCGAAGGAATAGGAATTCAATTTAATGTCTTAAATGATACACTTTATGTTATTTCACCAATTTCAGGAGGTCCTTCGGAGAAAGTAGGTATAAGAGCCGGTGATAGAATTGTGGAGATAGATGGAGAGAATGTTGCAGGTATTGAAATTTCCACTAAAGGGGTGCGTGATAGATTATTAGGAAAGAAAGGAACAATAGTTAAAGTAGGTGTAATTAGAAAGCTTGCTGAAGAAATTTTGTATTTTACCATTATTCGCGATAAAATTCCTATTTATAGTGTTGATGCAGCATATTTAGTTGAGAATGAAATAGCATATATTAAGATCAATCGATTTGCAAGCACAACAATGGATGAATTTACCGAAAAAATAAATTCATTAAAGGGGCAAGGTGCCAAATCTCTTATACTTGACTTAAGAGGTAATGGTGGTGGTTATTTAGATAAAGCCATTGATTTAGCAAACCAATTTTTAGAAAATGGTCAGTTAATAGTTTATACAAAAGGTTTGCAATCTGCAAGAACAGAAAGTAGATCTAATGGTGCCGGGATTTGTAAAGAAGGAAATGTACTTGTGTTAATTGATGAAGGATCAGCATCGGCAAGTGAAATAGTTTCAGGTGCGATTCAGGATTGGGACAGAGGAATAATTGTAGGTCGTAGATCATTTGGAAAAGGATTAGTTCAAAAACCTATGTTTTTACCTGATGGTTCCATGATAAGATTAACTGTAGCAAGATATTACACACCAACAGGTAGACTAATACAAAAACCTTACACTAATGGATATGAGGAATACGAAAAGGAATTACTAAATCGCTATGAGCATGGTGAGTTTTTAAACAAAGATAGTATTGACTTGCCTGATTCTTTAAAATATAATACCTTAAAGAACAATAGGATTGTATATGGAGGAGGAGGGATTATGCCAGATATTTTTGTTCCACTTGATACAACTACTGTAACTGGATTTTATAGCAAAATGGTTAGGCAAGGTGCTTTGAATTCATTTGTGTTAGAATACATCGATAAAAACAGAAAGAAATTAATTTCAAATTATCCTGATTTTAAAACATTCAACGAAAATTTTAAAGTAACTGATAAAATTCTGAAAGAACTTATTGAACACGGTACTAAAAATGATATTGAAGCCAAAGATGATGAAGCCAAAGAATCTAAGGAGTACTTCTTATTAATAATTAAAGCTTTAATTGCTCGTGATTTATGGGATATGAGTGAGTACTTTGAGATTGTTAATGCTCGTGATAAAGGATTTAAAAAGGCTGTTGAAATAATGCAGAACTGGGATCAATATCAAGAGCAGGTTTTAAATGCAAGGTAAAACTGCCTTATTATAATTATTAAGATATCTTTGCAACGTTTTAAAAATCCTTTAAAATGTTAAATCAAATTTTATTGTGGATAACTCAGAATTATATTGAACTTCTGGGTCTTGTTTTTGGATTACTTTACATCGTTTTCTCTATCAAAGAAAATATATGGTGCTGGCCTGTAGGATTTATAACTTCTGCATTATATATCTATGTTTTTTTTAATACAAAGTTCTATGCTGATATGGGATTACAGGTATATTACTTATTGGTTAGTGTATATGGATGGTATCACTGGATGTTTGGTTCCAAGAGCAGAAAACAAGACGACCTGAAAATTTCAAGAACAAAAGCCCGAATAGCAGTTTATTTATCATTGGCTTTTATTATCCTGTTTGTATTAATATCGTATATTTTAGTAAACTTTACCGATTCAGAAGTGCCATATTGGGATGCATTTACAACTGCAGCAAGCTTTGTAGCTACATGGATGCTTGCAAGAAAGCTAATTGAACACTGGATAATCTGGGTTGTTGTAGATACTGTTTCATTAGGTTTGTATATTTACAAAGGATTATATCCTACAGTTATATTATTTGCCGTTTACACTTTACTGGCAATTTTAGGTTATGTTGCATGGAAAAAACAGCTGATAGAGAAATCGTAAAAGTAGTTTTAATTGGCTCTGAATCAACTGGCAAGACTGAGCTGTCAGAATTTTTGGCGAAGGAGTTTGAAACTATTTCAGTACCTGAATTTGCCAGAGAATATATCGAAAAACTAAAAATACCATACACTTACGAGGATGTAGATTATATTGCACAACAACAGGTTTCTCTTGAAAGCGAGTATCTTTTAAATGCAAATAAAATATTGTTCTATGATACATACCTCATAATAACCAAAATATGGTTTGAGATAGTTTACAAAAAGGTGCCAGAATGGATCGATGAAAGAATCAAGAATTGCAATATTGATCTCTTCCTTTTATGTAATAATGATATTGAGTGGATTCCCGATTCCGTGAGAGAAAACGGAGGTGAAATGCGTGATAAATTATTTGAAATCTATAAAACAGAGTTGAATAATTATGGATTTAATTATAGAATTGTAAAAGGAGAAGGAGACGATCGTTTAAATTGCGCTTTAAATTATATATATGAACTAATTGATCAAAATAAATAGCAGTGGAAAAGAAAGATATTAAATTTAAAATGTTAGCTAAGACCTTTCGAGGTCTCGAAGATGTGCTGTATAATGAACTTGAAAATATTGGTGCAACAGATTTGAAGATGGGTAATCGAATGGTTGAATTTACTGGCAATCAAGAAATGTTGTATAAAGCAAACTTTCACTTAAGAACTGCTCTGAAAATTCTAAAACCAATTTTTGAATTTAAAATTAAGAATGAAGATGAGTTATATAAATCTATACAAACTATAGATTGGAGTAACTATTTTGATTTACGGAATACTTTTTCTGTAGATAGCGTAGTATTTTCAAATAACTTTTCGCACACTAAGTATGTAGCTTTAAAAGTAAAAGATGCTATAGTTGACCAGTTTCGTGAAAAATTAGGAAAAAGACCATACGTTGATACGGATGATCCTGATTTAAGGATTAATATACACATATCAAATGAACTATGTACTGTTTCTCTTGATAGTTCAGGAGATTCATTGCATAAAAGAGGTTATAGGATAAAAACGAATAAAGCACCTTTAAATGAAGTGCTTGCAGCAGGAATGATTTTGCTGTCAGGCTGGGATAAGAAAAGCCTATTTATTGATCCTATGTGTGGATCAGGAACATTAGTTATTGAAGCAGCAATGATGGCTCATAATGTTCCTCCAGGATTATACAGAAAGAAATTTGGATTTGAAACCTGGAAGGATTTTGATAGCGAATTACTTGAAGAAATATACGAAGAAGAAAGCCCTGAAAACAAAATTGATATTAATATAATTGGAGCTGATATTTCTGAGATAGCTACCCGAATATCTTCAGAGAATATTGATAATGCTGCACTTAAGCGGAAAATAGATTTAATTACTAAGCCAATTGAAGATTTCATTCCCCCTAAAGATGAGGTTGGAACCATAATTACGAATCCTCCATATGGAGAAAGGTTAAAAAAGAATGAAATTAATGATTTCTATAAATCACTTGGCGATAAGTTTAAAAAATCATTCAGAGGATATAACATTTGGTTGTTAAGTAGCAATTTCGAAGCAATAAAAAATGTTGGATTGCATCCTTCGAAGAAAATGACGTTATATAATGGCGCTTTAGAGTGCAAGTTTCTTAACTATGAAATTTACGAGGGCAGCAAAAAACGTAAAGAATCATAACACTTTTAAAGCGTTTATATAAGAAAAAGCATCATTCGTTTATAAATTTGATACGATTAAAAAAAAAATTTTGTTTCGAGTAATTACTTGCTTATTTTTAATAAGTAAATTAAATATTAATAATTAGTCTTTATTGGTTTTATGAAAATTGGTTGAGTTATTAAATTGAACCAATTTTTAATAATATTTGTTTTAAGTATAAAAAAGTTTTAAATTTATACAACCTGATATAAGACATAAATGATAAAGCCTGTATGAGCTTTAATATTGAAGAGCGTTATAAAAAAATGAATAAAGGAGAAGTGCTTCTTGCATATAAGGGAAGCATTACTGCCGAGCTAATTACGAATGTGCTCGGAGTTGTAGAATCAAAGCTTGATCATGTAATTGATAAGTCGGTTACTAAAAAGAAGATTTATAATATTCTTGTGGAAAGCTTACAAAACCTTTATCATCATGTAGATGATTTACCTGATGAAGTGAATGAAAGTATGGATATTCACTTTGGTATTTTTGTTATTTCAAAAGTTAGCGATTCATATGATATTAGAACAGGGAACTTTATTAAAACTGATAAGATAACAAAACTTAAGGAACGACTCGATAAAATTAAATCCTTATCAAAAGATGAATTAAAAGAATTATATAAATTTGTATTAAATAATCAAAAATTTTCAGATAAAGGTGGTGGAGGTCTCGGTTTAATTGATATAGCAAGAAGAACTGATGGTAGAGTTGAATACGAATTTGATGATTATGATGATAATTACGCATTTTTTAGTTTAAATATTACTATATAAATCAATAATAAAAACATTAAATAAATTAACAATATGGAATCAATTTCAATTGAAGGTACGCCCAAAACTCCTACTGTAAATTTTGATGCCACAACTGGAATAATTGAAGTAAAAGGCAGATCAATACCTGAAAATTCAATTGAGTTTTATCGTCCGTTAGTAGAATGGTTAGAAGAGTATTCAAAAGAACCTCAAAAATTAACGACTGTAAACATTCAGCTGGAGTATTTTAATACAAGTTCTTCTAAATGTATACTTGACGTATTTAAAAAACTCGAATCTATTAAAAAGGCTCGAAACGAAGTTGTGATAAACTGGTATTACGAAGAAGATGATGAAGATATGCTTGAAGCAGGTGAAGATTATGAATCTATTATTCGTATTCCTTTTAAAATGATTGAAGTAGTAGATTAATTTATTTTCATAAATGAATTAATTAAACGAAAAGCTAAAGATATTCTATAGCTTTATATGTAATAAAATAGCCCGTCATATAACATGACGGGCTATTTCTTTAACTATAGCTCTTTTGCTCAAAGAAATCCAGTAATTTACGAAGTAAACGGTATTTTAGAACAAAGAAAAGCATAACAGTCATTGCCCACATTACCAATATATTTACTTTAAATGTATCATAATACTTACCTAAGAATTGCTTGCGAGGTGCATAAAAATGTGCTTTAATAAATTTACTTTCGGGGTCAAGGTAAATAGGGTCAACTTTTTGAAAAAGCTCACCTTTATATTCAATGATTCTGTTTATTTCATTTGAATTTCTAAGTAGCTCTGAAAGATTATCATTATAATACTTCCGTTTAATATCCATGAATTTCTCACGGTCATTCTCTGTTTTCTGAAGATCAGATATTAGCTTGTCTTTAAGACTATTCGATTTGTTATATAACTTTATATAGTATTTATTCAAAACACTTAAGTAGTTTTTGAGTGCCTGAATTGATTCACTATTTAATTTGTCAGCATATAAATTATCTATGTATTTGAATTTAACGAATTTACCAGATTCAGAATTAAGTTCTTTTTTGAGTTCATTTCGTATTAATTTCAGATTTTGGTTGAGTTCTTCAATTCTTTCCTTATTATCGAAATTTCTTTCAATAAATGAAACTTTATTATTTAAAGTTCTAATCCAATAATTTTTTCTAAAATCGGCAATACTCATTGTTTTGTCGAATCTATAAAACTGATCCTCATATTTATTCTCCTTATACTGATAAACTGCAAGAGCTTCATAGGCCCAACGTGCAGTAATTATTTCACCATAAATCGGAATATCTCTCGGATTAGAAATACTTGGATTTAGTTTTTCAAATTTTACAAGAACACCACTAAGAATCAATTGAGGAATTACCAGAAATGGAATTAGAATATATATCGTAATAACCGTTTTAAAGCTATCGGAGATTATCAAACCCATAATATTTGCTGCACACCATGTACTGAAAATTATCAGCCAAAATTCAAAATACATTCCTCTTATTTCCATTATTGAATTACCAACAACAATAAATAAAAATGCTTGTATTGCTGACAATGTAAATTGTACTGCGATCTTTGAAAATAAATAACTACTCCAGCTTAAGTTCAGAAATTTTTCACGTTTAAGAATTTTTCTATCTTTTATAATTTCTTCAGCACTAACAGTTAACCCAATAAATAATGCAACAATAACCGACATGAAAATATATACAGGTAAATTACTATTCTCACTAAGTGAATATCCAATTTTGTTTCCTACATTATAATATTTAATAATATAAGCAAGCAAAAATGCCAATAAGGGTGCCTCAAGAAAATTGATAACCAGGTATTGTGTATTAGCAAGTTTTGATAAAATATCTCTTTTTACAAAAACACGAAATTGATTAAACTTATTCGGTGTTTTGAATGAAATTTCAGGTATAGTTCTGTCCGGTGAAGGAAGTTTTGAATTTGGATCAGCTTCTTCTTTGTCTTTGTGTTTATCAAAATTTCCTCTCCACTCAAGAGGTGATATTTTTCTGTCATTTGTAAAATTTCCATATTCATCAAGTACCTCTGTCTCAATAATATTGAAT
>DAOWGM010000139.1 GCA_030637515.1 Bacteroidales bacterium | reverse complement strand
GTAATACAAGAATGTTGGTTTGTCCAAATTGCAGTAAAAAGTATATTGCCTCAGAATTAAACTTATCAGATATTCCACTTTGTGACGACTGCCATTCTGTACTTAAGCCCGATTTTATATTTTTTGGAGAGGGAATACCAAAAGATGCTTACCAAAAATCATTTCAGGCAGCACAGAAAGCAGATGTTGTTATTATTATTGGATCGACAGGTGAAGTGTTTCCGGCAGCTGATGTGCCAAATTTTGCAAAGAACAATGGAGCTAAAATTATTGAAATTAACCCTGAAAAATCTTCATTTACAGATTCTATAACAGACATATTTTTGCAGGGGAAAGCATCAGAAGTTATGCAAAAGTTATTAATCGGAATAAATGAAACTTTAATAAAATAATTATTGAGATATTTAAAAGTTTAGCTTAAATTTAAATAAAATATAAAATGATTAAATTCAAATTAGGAGAATCGGAGTATATTGAGTTGATAAAGTTGCTTAAAGTAACTAATATTTGTGGAAGTGGAGGTGAAGCAAAACATTTTGTGAATGAAGGTGAAGTAAAGTTAAATGGTGTAGTTGAAAGCAGAAAAAGGGCAAAACTCCGAATCGGCGATAAAATAGAAGTCTTTAACGAAATAATTATTATAGAATAATTAAGGTAACATCTCATTCATTATATTTGTTTCTTGAAAAAAAAGAATTATTAGAAGTTACCTTTATAAAAATAAACAATATGGCATTTATTGATTTAGCAAAAAAACGTTATTCATCAAGAAAGTATCTTGATAAGCCTGTTGAAAAAGAATTGCTATTAAAAGTTCTTGATGCAGGAAGGATCGCTCCATCAGCGAAAAATGCACAACCATGGCATTTTGTAGTTATTACTAAGGAAGAACCACTAAGAAAAATCAGAGAGTGTTACGAACAAGAATGGCTAAAAACTGCAAAATGTATTATAGTAGTTTGTGGTGATCATAGAGAAGCATGGCGTAGAGCCGATGGTAAGATTCATACGGATATTGATGTTGCTATTACTGTTGACCATATGACACTTGCTGCAACAGATTTAGGATTAGCGACATGCTGGATTTGTAAATTTGATGTTATGAAATGTGTTCGCGCACTTGGATCGCCTGATGGAGTTGAACCAATAGTTTTAATCCCTTTAGGATATCCTGCCGATGAGGCTGATATTAACAGACATGAACAATTACGTAAACCTTTAGATGAAATTGTACATTGGGAAAAATTTTATTTTAAACCATTCAAAAGATAAAAAATAAAGATTAAATAAAAAAAGCCGGATTAAATCCGGCTTTTTTTATTTAAAAATGGTATAATCGGAAAAATAAAAGCAAGTTAAGTGAATGTTATACTTCATTGTTAAAGCATTTTAAATTGGAACTATTGTATTGCTAGTTTTTTAATAAAAAGAAGCATATTTTGATAATGTGAACCTTCCCAGTATATCTTATCACATTTATTACATTGATAGAATTTATTGTAATTTTCTTTGGTCTTAGGTAAAAGCTTACTAATTACTATTGATTTTTCAACGATGTTTATCTCACCATTACAAACGATACATCTTGTAAATAACTTAATCTTATCTTTTAAATCAAATCGTTGTATGACTTCTTTTAACTGTTTTTTTGAATCCTGAGAGTGTAACCAATACCCATGAGTAACTTTATTGTGCTTGAGTATTCCCAGGTCACGTGTTAGAATTATTCTTTTTTCATTTTTAGCGACATCAATTATTTCAGGATCATCAAGATTGTTTTTATAAATTGTATCGAATCCAAGCAATCGAAGATATTTAGAAAGTTTACCTAAATGAACATCTAAAATAAACTTAATCTCTCGAAGAGGGAAAGGACGTAATCTTGTTAAAGATGATATATCTATGCTCTCGAATTTTGGATAGACAGTAATATCATCATCTTTTTTGAGATTATATGAGAAATCAACAGAATTGGCATTAACAAGAATTAGGTCAACTTCAGTATGTGGTATTCCCAGTGATTCAATAGCGTCTTTTACTGATGAGTTTGTGGCTACAGTATGTTGAAAGCGAACTTTCCGATATTGTTTTGAAAGAAAATCATTTAACTCTTCATAAAACCTAAAAGTTACTTGCATGATTTCGTTAAGTATTCATTGAATCAAGTATATAGTTTTTCATTAAGCCAAGATCAATATTTTTTATTCCGTTCTTAATTAATGCTTTTGTATCATCATCAAAGGCATGTTTAAACTTGGTATAATCGTTATTTAGCTTAGTTAAAGCAGTTTTGTAACTTTCAATAGCTTTTGGCATATCATTTAAACACCAATAACTATGTCCTAAGTGAATATAGTCACTAACATTTCTGTCATTTTCCGGAAGCTTTAAATAATACTTTATTGAAGTATCAAACTTTTCTAAAACATATGACACCCATGCGATTGGGCGTTGTATTTTGTTATTTGAAGGTGCTAAATATTCAACTTTAAAATAATATTTCAGAGCTTCTTCATACTTTTCTAGGTGCATTAGTGTATGTCCGATGTATGCTTGAATATATAAGTTTTCCGGTTCAAGTTTTTCTGCTTCTTTGTAATAAACAAGTGCCTCTTTGTGATTGTTTAAATATCTGTGGCACAAAGCGATTTTTTTAGTAATCCAAATTTTATTAGAGTCAAGTAATTCTGCCTTTTTATAATACGATAAAGCATCTTTATAATTACCTGTTCTTTGGTAACAATAGCCTGTTTTTTCGAATAACTCAATATTACTTTCTTCTGATTGTTCAATAAGTTTAAATAATTCAACAGCTTGATTAAAGTGTTGATTTTCTAAAAAGAACTCAGCAATATTTCTGGTAACTTGTTTATTAGTAATAATCTGATTAAAGAATGAAGAGTTTTGTATATCGAAATCCCATTTAAATATATCTGAAAATTCATTTTTTAAAGGATGTAGCTTGAAAAAACGATACAAGTCTTGTAAATACTGTGTAAAAATACTTTTTGTTGCCGCAAAACTGTTGAATAAATTTTCATCTTTAGCAACTTCCTCCATACTTTTCATTTCTTCATTAAACATATCCATCATCATAGACTTATGTGATTCAGGAATCATTTGTAGATTTAAACAGAAAGAGTACTTATCTGAATTGCACATATGAAAAGATTTCTCAAGTTGTTCAACAAATGGTTGAAGGTTTGTTTCTTCTTTCTCAAATATTAAATCAATATATTCATTTTCTTTATAGAAAGGAGTAAACCAATTGCTAAACTCGTTGAAAAAGGGGAAGTTTTTTAATTTTGAAAAAGCACTCATAAAAACATCAGATCCTTCAATTTGCATCATTGAAAAATCTTGAAGTTTATCCAACAGGTCAGGAGAATCTTCAAAAACTTCCTCCCAATCCGGATTTTTATCTTCAATAAATTTATCTGAAAGAATATTTTCCAAATCAAGTTTTTCTTCAATCTTTGGTTGCATTTTCATCATTTCAGGAAGTATTTCTTCTTCCCATTTTTTGGTTATCTTTTCAGTATCCTTCGATTTGAATATCTGAATTATAATAGCTTCAATCTCTTTATCGATTTCTTCGGATTTAGAAAGTTTAATTAGTTGATTTTCTAAATCGGGATAAAGATTGATTCTTTTATCATACTTAAATAAGCCAAGTACTAAGCCAATTAAAGCTCTTTGCCAAACCTGATTTTCTTTTGTAAAATAAAACTTAAGTAAAGCTTTATACTTGTTAATATCAAAAATCCTTAATAAGCTTAAAGTTATTGCGCTAACAATGAGGCTTTTGTCGTGCCAGGGGATTTTCTCTGAGTAGCAAATTGTTTCCAGTGTTTTGTTTTCAATTTCTTTATAATGATCTGTTAACCATAAAAAATTGAATAATTCTTTTAAAGAGTCTTGCCTGGAAATTATCTTGGTGTTATCAGCATTTTTAGAACAGTCTATTTTATTTTCTTTTAGTATTTTATTAAGCTCGTTATCAAATGTTAAATTATTAATTAAAGAGTATGCTTCATCAGAATGTGATTCGATATTTTTTTCAATCGACCATTTCAATTTGTAAATTCTAAGCCCTGACGATTCTGTTAGTACACATTCCTTAATACTATCAACTAATTCAAGTAAAGTTCTTTGAACATAATTGTAAATTTTATCCCTTTCAGGATCTTTTATGTCTGTGAAAGAGTGTTTTAATATGTTTTTATAAGTGTCTTTTGCTTTTTCAATTTTAATATGATGATATTGTTTTTTTGTATTGTTTGCAAATTGAAATAATTGATCTATTGCAGACAGAATTTCATTATTTAAAATTAATTGTGAAATAATAGTATGATTTTTTTGAACTTCTTTATAATCCATATCTTCTTTTTTTCGGTTCACATAGGTAATGTCAAATATTGTTCCTTTATAAAATTAATGACAATTTAGCTAAATATCCGGTTTTTACTATGATATATTGTCATTACTATAAGTTTTAATCACTTCAAGTATAGATTAGTTAAAAAAGTTTTATCTTTAAAATATTGATTTATTGATTAAAAGACATCTGTTTTATGAATTATACATTAATTGGTTTTATTGTTTACTTGGTAATAGTATTTATTGTTGGATTTATAACTTATCGAAACAACAAATCGCATAATGATTTTTTTATTGGTGGAAGAAAATTAAATCCTTGGGTAGTTGCATTCTCCGAAAGAGCTTCAGGAGAGTCGGCATGGTTATTACTTGGCTTGCCTGGTGCAGCTTTGGCTGCTGGTTTTATGGAATCGTGGACAGCCATGGGTTGTGTATTAGGAATAATATTATATTGGTTTGTAATAGCTAAAAGATTAAGGATTGAATCGGAAAGGCTAAACGCGATAACTTTACCTAACTTTTTTGCAGAGAATTTTGGAGAGCAAGGAAAAATAATAAGGGTTTTAGCTACATTGATTATTGTTTTTTTCTTTACTTTTTATTTGGCAGCACAATTTAACGGGGCAGGCAAGGTGCTCTATGTAACTTTCAATATTCCACATTTCTGGGGAATCGTAATTGGAGTAGTTGTAATTGTTTTTTATACAATGATGGGTGGTTTTTTTGCAGTTGCCTGGACAGATTTAATTCAGGGTATTATAATGATAGGAGCACTTGTTGTTCTACCAATTTATGGGTTTATCGAGATTGCAGAGCGAGGCGTATCTTTTTCTGATGCAATAGGTGCTGAAGGAGCAAACTTTAATAGTTTTGTAAATAATAAAACAGGCTGGGCAGCTGCGGCAATAATTATTAGTGGATTAAGCTGGGGGCTTGGATATATGGGGCAACCACATTTGCTTACACGATTTATGTCGATTAAAAGTGCCGATAAAATAAAAACCAGCAGAACAATTGCTATTGCTTGGGCTATTCCTGCATTTGCAGGAGCCATGCTTATCGGGCTAATTGGTTTGGCTCTTCACGGGAGTGGATATTACGCCGATGTAGAAGAAATAATGCCACATTTGGCAACAACATTACTTCCTGCATGGTTAGCCGGAATATTTATTTCGGGAGCAATAGCTGCTATGATGTCAACTGCCGATAGTCAGTTATTGGTTATTACATCATCAGTAATTGAGGATTTTTATCATAAAACATTAGGAAAAGATGTAACTGAAAAACGACTATTGTTTTTAAGTAGAGTAATTACAATAGTTGTTGGAGCTATTGGTTTTATAATAGCTATTACATCAGAAACTTTAATTTATGAATTGGTGTCTTATGCCTGGGCAGGATTAGGATCTTCGTTTGGGCCTGCGCTTTTATTAATCTTGTTTTGGAAAAAAATAACCAGTAGGGGAGTAATTGCCGGTATGCTAACAGGATCACTAACTACAATTATTTGGAGTAATATAGACTTTCTTGAAAATATTATTTCGGTGCGATTTATTTCCTTTGTATTTGCAATGTTAGCAATATTCATAGTTAGTAAATTAACGAAAAACCTGAGTTAGATTCTCAATTAAGACTTTTTTAGAATCTCAGAACTCCTGACCTATCGTAAATTTTATTGTCGCAAAAATATCGAATAATGAACAAGGAATAATGAAGTGAAACTCGTTTAAATCCATCATTAAAAAGAGACTTACAGGGAATGAAATAAAAAAATACCCGGCAGAAACCGCCGGGTGTTTTTATTATCGGTGTTGTTGTGGAGACGTTGTAATTAAACGTCTCCTTAGTGTCAATCTAAAATATATATCCAATGCAATAAAAGATTACAATGGTATAAACTCTACCCTGCGGTTATTTGCTCTGCCTTCAGATGTAGAGTTGGTGTCAATAGGTTTACTTTCCCCCATACCTTTAATCTTAAGTCTGGATGATGAAATTCCAAACTTGATAAGACTTTCCTTGATTGCTTGCGCTCTGCGTTTAGATAAGCTCATGTTTGCAGCGGCATCTCCTTGGCTATCAGTATGGCCTTCAATGCTAAATTTGATTTGAGGATGTTCTTTCATAAAAGATGCTATTCGGCTAATCTCAATAAACGACCTCTCTTTGATCGTAGCCTTTCCTATATCAAACAGTATATCTCTTGAGACAAATTTTCCCTGGGAAATTATTTTTTCATAAATGGTAGCTCCTTCTTCAGGAGTATTTACCACACATAAATTTGAATCAGTAATAGATACGGTGTACTGTCCCTCAACCAAGCCGGTTATATCCTGAGTAGTGGCACCATGGCTCCATATATACTTGTAAGGAGCTATACCTCCTTTAACAGTAATAAATATTGCTCCACTGGTATCTCCACAACATTTTACATTTCGTGCTGAGTCAATAGTTAAAATTAATTTAGGTGGTTGTTCTACAGTTGTTTTAATAGTGTGATTACAACCATTTGCATCGGCTACTAAAACTGTATAATCTCCTGATATTATATTCGTCAAATTTTGAGTTTTTGCATTATTATTCCATTTAAAGGAATACGGTGTAGTTCCTCCTTCTGCACTTATTGTTATACTTCCATTTTCATCTCCGTAACAGTTATTATGTTCTATTGACAACAGTTCAGATAAGAAAGGTGTAGGCTCATTAATAGTCACATCTAAGGAAGATTTACAACCATTGCCTTCGCTAATTAAAACCGAATAGTCACCCGCAGGTACATTTATCAAATCCTGAGAGGTAATACCATTACTCCATTGATAAGAGTAAGGAACAATACCTCCTGAAACCGATAGATCGACAGAACCATTGCTTTCTCCATTACAACTGATATGCTTCACTGCATCTATTGATTTCGTTAAAAATGGAGGCTCAATTACTGAAGTACTAAATAATTCCTCACATCCATTAGCATCAGTTACTTTTAACTTGTAAGTTCCGGCAGATATATTTTGAATATCTCTTGTAGTAGCACCATTGTTCCAGCTATATGTATATGGTATTTTTCCACCTTTCACAGACACTGTTACAGCTCCTTCTTGATCTCCGTTACATTTAATATTATTTATAGAAGTATTTTCAACCACTAATGGTTGTGGTTCCTCAACGGATGCGTTTATAGTGCTCTCACAGCTTCTGGAATCTTTCACTCTTAAAGAATAATTACC
>DAOWGM010000111.1 GCA_030637515.1 Bacteroidales bacterium | reverse complement strand
GGATATGCCACCGGCGTAATGCATTACTGGAGCATAATTGTGGCTGAAACAGAGAAATATTTTTGCTCAGTTAAACACGAAAAAAATCCTGATTTTATTCCTCCTGAACATCATAAAGAGTTTTTAGAATATTCCGACAAAGAAACTTTTGACAAAGAATACGGTTCGAAAAGAACTCCGTTTTTGTAAGATTAAGGCACAAGCGAAAATTTGCACCCACTGCTGTATGCTGTATTCAGTAATACACAGTTTTATATTAACAATTGTTTAATACTTATCCACATGTAGTTACTCCTATAACTTACATAATCAGATAATTATACAAAATCATTCTAACAATTATTAACAAATTAACAATTGCATGTAATTTCTATTAAAAGCAAATTTCAAGAATTGGCAGATTTTAAAAGGAATTATATATCCTTCAATAAATAATATTGATAATTACCTTTTGATTTGTAATATTTTAGGTATTGAACTTGATGTTGTTGATGGAAAGCTGGAAAATGCTGTTGAAATGTTAAATAATTATTTTAGCTATAAATTATTTTCTGAAATATATTCCAAAAATAGAAAATTGTAAAGCCAACTTAATGAAGGCTTTAACAGACGCTCTTTTTAGGTTGATATCTCTGTTAATAAAAAGAGTATTTCTTATAAACTACTGTTAAGTTACAATTTGATGCGTTATTAACAATCCTTGTGAGAATTAATTTTAAACATAATTTTTTAATCTAATTATTTTTAGCTATGGCGCTATAATTCTTTAAATATAAGGCTCATAGAACTTTATAACCGTTCGTTAATAACTCTTAAAGAATGTTGAAAAATACGAATGAATACCTCTTGTTCTAAATTACAAGTATTTGTAAATTAGCGTTAATGGAAATTAAAAAAGAAAAAGCTAAATAGTTACGACCTATTTAGCTCAATTTCTAAAATTCTTTGTTTGCAATAATGCTTAATTGTTATCCAAATTTAGAGTTTCTTTTCCAGAAAAACAATATAAATCTTTTAAAAAAAGAAAGGCTTTAGTTAACAATGGAAAGACAGAGGAGAAAGAAGAAGAACAGATTAATTTGGAATGAGTTTAGAAAGTTTTTAAAGAAATATTATTTAGAAATCAGTATATTCTTAATGATTTTTTTACCAATTTTATACCACTGGTTAGGTATGTAAATGAAACCAATGTAGCTCAGAAACCCCCTTACTCATAATAAGGGGGTTTTTGTATAAAAATTTACTTTTCTTTTACACCTTATAGCGCAAGTGTCTTCGCTTGTGCCATAAAGGACTTATTAAGTTCTATATTTCACTGATATTTTCTATTAACATCATTAATAATTTGACTTAAATTCCGGATGTCCACTCTGCCATAAAGCAAAACTAAATTTGTCGGCTAATGATTCAAAATATTGTGATTTTGAATCTCCAATTCCATGACCTGATTTAAAATCTACCCATAGTAATACAGGCTTGTTTGAACCGTTAGCTGCCATTAACCGGGCTGCAAATTTAGCTGGATTCCATGCTATTACCCTGGGGTCATTAAATCCTGCAGTAACTAATGTTGCAGGATAGTTAGTAGCATCCTGAATATTATGATAGGAATCCATTTCAATAAGTGCCATGCATTCTACGGAATCCTTAACAGTTCCAAATTCAGGAATATTACCCGGGCCGTTTGGAGAGAACTCAGCACGAACAGTATTCATACATCCCACTTCTGGAATGGCTGCTGCAAATAGATCCGGCCTTTCTGTCATGGCTCTTCCAATTAATATTCCACCAGCACTACCACCGTTTATTGCAATTTTGCCAGGATTAGTATAGTTTTCTTTCACAAGATATTCGGCACAGGCAATCAGATCCTTCCATGTGTTTGGCTTAGTGGTTTTAAATCCAGCTTTATACCATTTTTCTCCTAATTCCCCACCACCCCTTACATGTGCTATTGCAAAAATGGCTCCTTTTGTGGTAGGCAATAAATAAGAAGGACTGAAGAAAGGATTGCTTGAAATACCATAAGCTCCATAACCACGAATAAGTACCGGATTGTTACCATCCATATTAAGATTCTTATCATATATAAGCGATAAAGGCACCATTACACCATCGTGCGAAGGAATCATAAGTTCTTCAACAACCAGATTTTTATACTCTGGATATTCGGCTTGTGAGCTTAAGGTTTCTTTAATAAATTCATTGTCGGTTGCTTTGTATCTATACCTGGTATAATCAGTTGTCCATCCATTAATATTAATCCACAAATCAGGATAATCAATTCCTTTAGCAGTTAGTCTTAAACGACCGGCAGTAACAGGCAAATCAATTTGCTGAGCTTCTTTCTTGTCTTTTGAAAGAAAATATAGCTCCTGTTTTACTCCATTTTTTGATAAGTTATAGAATAAACCTTCGTTTGTTATCACAAACGATTCAATTTTACCTTCTTTTTCTTCCTCAATAACTGTTTTAGCATTTTTTATATCCGGATTATTTAATGAAGTTTTAACGATTTTGAAATTAGGAGCATTATTTGCAGTATATGCATAAATATCAACTTTCGTAGAAATGAAACCATAAACCTTATCATCTCGATCGAAAAGCATCTTCCATCTGATTTTTTTATCATCTATTTCACTAACATCAGCAATGAAAACTTTTAAATTCGATTCAACAGTGTAGTGGAATAAATATATTTTATCATTGTCTTTATCATAATAAACTACTGGAATTTCCTTAGGTTCCATATTCAAATCAGGATACATGGTTGATGAGAATATTGGCGTGTCATTATCATATTTATCTCCGATATTATGAATATATACAATCAAATCTAACATGCGTTTGGTATCATGTACATCTTTTGAATGCATGGGAGTATATGTAAAACGATCGTTGCCTGGAAGCCACGATAAGCCAGCATACCATACACGGTCCATTATTTCCGCATAGTATTCATTTTTTACAACGTCAATAATTCTAAGCTCAGCACTCTCAGACCCGTTGGGAGAAATCTCAAATGCTACTTTTGTTCCATCAGTAGTGGGATATATGACACTTATAGAATAATTCAAAGTATCATCCTTATAATTTTCAGGATCAAGTAATAGCATTTCCTCACCCTTTAATCCTTTTCGATAAAATAATTTCCCTGTCTCATCATCAGGCGTCTGTTTTAAATAAAAATAATAGTCGTTTTCAGTAATCTGAAGCCTATAAATACGCTCACTTTTTCGACCATCAAATTCATGCATCTTATCTATTAACTCCTGACGACCAGAAATACTGTTAAGTACAATACGAGTGTAATCAGACTGTTCTTTTAACCAATTTACTACACCAGTGTCTTGCAGATTTTCCATATACCGGTATGGATCAGTTAAATCGATTCCGTAATAGTTGTCAACTACTTTATCAACTGGAGCCAAAGATGGTTGTGTAATCGTATTATTGGTACATCCAATTGCAATTAAAGTAATAAGAAAATAGTTTAATAAATTTAGTTTCATTTTTCAGTTATTTAATTAATAAAATAAATTGAAAAGCAAGTTAAGCATTATTCGCCTTACTGTCAATTAATTAACCAATTTTAAACAATTAATATAGAATTCCCCAAATGGCGCAAGCGTCTTCGCTTGTGCTAATTTTCGAATCATATAATAATAAATTGTTCATCCTTCGACAAGCTCTGGATGACAATTTCTTTTTCTATTCACCTTAATCTATAATTTGCAAATTCAAAAAAAACACTATCTTTAAAATCATTGTTTTTAAAAATATACAAACATTTAAGCTCTCTAAAATGAAAAAAATCCTAAGCACTTTAATATTAATATGCGCAATTACAACGCTGTTTGCACAAGATCGTTTCGACATTTTTTATGTTGCAGGTAATTACAATTTTATGCAATCAACCGATCTAAATCCAGATCAGAATTTAGAATCTGCACTAACAGCAAATTTGAAAATACCAATCGTTTTTAAAGACTCATCGGTTTGGTATACGAGTGTCGATTACCAGTATTTTTCAATGAATAATGAATATTTTCTTACAGATCCAACACCTATAGATGCCTTTAATTTGCATGGTGTAATTCTTCGTACAGGTTATGTTCACAGATTTAATTCAAAACAATCCTTACAAGTTCTTTTTGCACCTCGCTTAATGACAGATTTCAATGCTTCTTTTTCAAAGTCGTTACAATTAGGAGGTATTTTAATGTACGAGAAAATTAAAAACGACAATTTCATGTATAGAATTGGAGTCTTGTACAATCAGGAATTTTTTGGAACATACATTGTTCCAGTTGTTTATCTTGACTGGAATCTTACTTCTAAACTTAAAATAAAAGGATTGCTCCCGGTTTATGCAAAACTCTACATGGAACCTTCAGAAAAATTCTCAGCAGGATTGCATTTTATAGGACTAACAACAACGTATCGAGTAAACGAACCTGGATTTGAGAATTATTATGTTGATCGTAGAAGTATTGATGTTTCAGCATTTACAAATATTCATTTGTTCGATAATGTGTTTTTAGAAACACGTGCTGGTTATTCTCTTTCAAGAGATTATGGTCTTTTTGCCGAAAACGATAAAATTGACTTAGGATTACCTTTAGTTAATATTGGTGATGATCGTACAAAAGCAAATGATGAATTTAGTGGTAGTCCGTTTATTCACTTTAGATTTATTTATAGCATCCCTGTTAATTAATTAAAGATTCTATATAAGAAAACGACCACTACAATAAAATGCAGTGGTCGTTTTAATTATATATAAAAAGTAATATTACATTTCGTTTTTCTTTCTTAGTTCTTCGTATTGTTCGCGAATTGCTTCCATCTCTTCCAAATTCTGACGCATTTCTTCTTCTTTCTCTTGCATTAACAGTGTTTGTTCTTTAAACTTTTTAATTAAAACTGCACTGTTTTCATTCATTCGGATATTATTTAAATTGGCAGCAATATTGTTTGCTATTCGTTTAATAAATTCAATTTCCAAATTCGTAAACTTGTTAAAACTGGCTATTTCAATAATTCCAAATACTTTTTCATCAATACTTAATGGAACAATCATTAATGCCTTAGGATTTGAATCTCCTAAACCAGACTCTATTTTAATATAATTTTCAGGAACATCATTTATTACCATTATCCTGTTCTCAGAAAAGGCAACACCTAAATTTCCTGTTGTGGTATGTATCTTTGCCTTCCCTTTTCGAATTTCGTTACTACAACCATAATCAGCTATTAAATCTAAAACCTGGTCAGTCTCATCTTCACCACTTTGCATATATAGAACGCCAGAAGTTGCACTCACATATTTAATAAGTTCCGATAAAACTTTTGAAGCAAGAGCTTTAAAATCATCCTTATTATCTGCAAGTATATCATTTATTAATGCAACTCCACTATTCACCCAGCTTTCTTGCTTTTCCTTATCTTGATGTACAATTAGCTCATCATGTTGCTTTTGAAGTTCTTGAGTTCTTTCAGTAATATTTTTTTCAAGGTTTTCCTTTTCTAAAGTAAGTGCATCACCAAGATCCTCATTTTCATTTATTGCTTTTGCTGATTTTACAGTTATGGTAATCGATTGAATAAACATAAAGGTTACTAAACCATAAGGTGCAACATAAGCGCTCTGAATTAATCCCATACTGCTTAATACATCATTTATGGCTGTAGCGTAAAGTATAAACATTCCAATAAAAGTAAAAAATGCCGTTGGTCTTCTACGGATTGCTGAAGTTAACAAGACACCGAACGTAAGATACAAACCAAAAATCAGGATGTAAATTTCAAAAAACATTCTGTACTTACCATAAAAATTTGCAGGTGTTGCAAATACAAGAAGAGTAACAATAACACCAATTCCCAAAATAAGATTCTTCATTATTTTAGGAAAATCAACTTTGAATAAACTATAAATAAAAAGAGCGAATAATGGGATTGTTCCAAATCCTGAGAAGTTGTCCAGTTTAACTAAGAGCTCCCAATTAATATCTGGGAAAAAATAAGTAATAATCCTGTCACCGGTAGAAATATTTCTAATAATCATTACCAGCGATACAATAGCAAAATATAAGTTTGAAATGTCCTTTTTACGGAACAGATACATGTTAAGATGATTAATCCCTATTACCAGAATGATTCCAATAATAATCAGATTGAGAATATCCATCCAGCGTGTTTCTGCTTTTAAATTCTCATAAGTACTAAAGAAAATTGGTCTCTGTAAGCCGGCTCTCTGATGCGAATAATTTGAAACCTGAAATATAATTTCAATGTTATTTGTTTCTTCCTTATCAGGATCCAGAATAAATGGAATATCCTGATATTTGAATTTAGGCTCAGCTAATGATTCTTCGGTACTAACATTACCAACTTCACTTAAAAGCCTTCCGTTTACCCATAATTTATAATTTGAGAATACAGTTGATACTTTTAAACCATAAAGAGTTTCTGTTGAATCCTGATTTTTGTTTATAATTAATCTGTAGGTTGCAAAACCTTTATTAGGGTATTTTACATCATCCTTTTTATAACTTGTCCATGATTTTGGGACTTTAACAAACTCCGGATTCAATGCTGCTTCTGAATTTCGAAAGTCCTCAGGAGTATATAATTTATTCCAGTAAAATTCCCAATCACCTTCAAGCTTTATACTCTTTATTTCGCTAATATTGGTTAATTCTAAATCTAATACACCTTCCTCAATTAGGTGACCATTTGATGATAAAGCATACGAAAAACTTGTAAAACAAATAATTGCAGTTAAAATGTGAATGCGAAATTTCATAATACCGATTTTGTAATAGATTATCTAAAACTAATTCATTTTTATGAAAATTTCGAATTTAAACTAAAGAAATCTAATCTGATAAGCAAGGTATATATTACGAAGTGAATATTTTGGTGATAAATCGAGCCCTGCGTATAAAAAACTTTTCCACCAGTTAACAAAACTAATAAACATTTCAATAACTATTTTAAAAAAGTTAACAAAGCGAACAATTATTTTTAAAATATGTTGTACAACAGAATTTTATACTTATTTTTGAGGTCATTTTTAAAATATAATATAAATAACATACTCTATTTTAGAGAAATAAAAAATACTCAGAAAACCATCTATATATATAGATTAAAAAATAATTAAACAATAATTACTAATTAAAATTGAATTTAAAAATGGAAACTATTTTTTGGTTTATTCCTTTTGCTTCAGTGATAGCACTGATTTTCGCATGGTTCTTTTTCAAGAATATGATGAAGAACTCTGAAGGAACAGATAAAATGAAGGAAATTGCACAACACGTTCGTGATGGTGCAATGGCTTATTTAAACAGACAGTACAAAGTTGTAGGGATGGTATTTATTGTACTATTCTTAATACTTTTAATGCTGGCTTATTTTGGAATACAAAATCCATTTGTACCTGTAGCATTCTTAACCGGTGGTTTTTTCTCTGGTTTATGTGGTTACTTAGGTATGCGTACTGCGACTTATGCATCTGCAAGAACAGCACACGGAGCATCTCAATCATTAAACAAAGGATTAAAAATAGCTTTCCGTAGTGGAGCAGTTATGGGTCTTGTGGTTGTAGGTTTTGGATTATTAGACATCAGCCTTTGGTGGGTAATTTTAAATAAATTAGTGTATACAGCTGAACACATGCAAGAAGGAATGCATGCTTTAGGTTTAACATTTGTACATGCAGGAACAACAGATCACGAAAAATTGATTGAAATTACTGCTACAATGTTAACATTCGGAATGGGTGCATCGACTCAGGCATTATTTGCCCGTGTTGGTGGTGGTATCTTTACTAAAGCTGCAGATGTTGGAGCCGACCTTGTTGGTAAAGTTGAAGCTGGTATTCCTGAAGATGATCCTCGTAACCCTGCAACTATTGCCGATAACGTGGGTGATAACGTAGGTGATGTTGCTGGTATGGGAGCTGACTTATACGAATCATATGCTGGTTCTATTCTTGCTACTGCTGCATTAGGAGCAGCCCTTCCTTTAGTTGCCGGAGTAGATCCTGTAAAAGCAATTACTGCACCAATGATAGTAGCTGCAATTGGTATTCTACTTTCTATTTTAGGTATTTTCATGGTTCGTACAAAAGAATCGGCTACACAAAAAACATTATTAAATGCATTATTATTTGGAACAGGAGGTAGTTCTGTTTTAATACTAATTGCTGTAGCTATTTTGGCAAATATTGGCTGGATTAGCTGGGGGATCTTTGGTGCTGTGGTAGTTGGTTTAACTGCCGGTGTTATTATCGGGCAAGGAACTGAATATTTTACTTCAGATGAATATGCTCCTACTAAAGGTATCGCAAAACAAGGACAACAAGGACCTGCTACAACAATTATTGAAGGTATTGCTGTTGGTATGTACTCAACCTGGATTCCAGTATTGACAATTGTATTAGCAATTATTGGAGCCTATGGATTTGCTGGTGGATTTGAAAACTTTGCACTTGGTGTTTACGGTATTGGGTTTGCAGCTGTTGGTATGCTTTCAACTTTAGGTATTACATTAGCAACTGATGCATTTGGACCTATTGCCGATAATGCTGGTGGAAATGCAGAAATGGCTAAACTTCCAAAAGAAGTACGTGAACGTACTGATGCTTTAGATATGTTAGGAAATACAACTGCTGCAACCGGTAAGGGATTTGCAATTGGTTCTGCTGCTTTAACTGCAATGGCATTATTAGCCGCTTACATGGAAGAAATTCGATTATGGTTAGGCAAATTAGCAGGTGAAGGTTTCAAACAAATAGGTGATACATTATTTTACAATGATAATATTCCTGTTGTTGAACAAGGACAAAAAGCTGTTGAATTAGCAAGTGCTACAATCACAGATTTTGTATATGCTTATGATCTTACGATATTTAATCCAATGTTATTAGGGGGATTATTCTTAGGCTCAATGATGGCATTTGTATTTAGTGCAATGACCATGAAAGCAGTTGGTCGTGCTGCCGGAGCAATGGTTGAAGAAGTACGTCATCAGTTTAAAACTATTGTTGGAATAATGGATGGTACCGGTAAACCTGATTATGCAAGATGTGTTGAAATTTCGACTCGTGGAGCTCAAAAAGAAATGTTAGTTCCTTCATTATTTGCTATAGCTGTTCCAATAATTGTTGGAGTTGTTTTAGGTGTAGCTGGTGTTGTAGGATTATTAGCAGGTGGACTTGTAACAGGATTTACTTTAGCAAGTATGTTAAACAACTCAGGTGGTGCATGGGATAATGCTAAAAAGTACATCGAAAAAGGTAACTTAGGTG
>DAOWGM010000073.1 GCA_030637515.1 Bacteroidales bacterium | reverse complement strand
AGCCAATGTACCAATATTCTCGTCTTTCAAAAAAGTCTCTATCTTAGAATTCTTCAATAAACTGCTAACTATTTCAGCATCTATTGATGAACCTGCAAATATTTCAACCAAGTCATTCTTTTTGTCTTTTTTCATATTTTTCTATAAATTATTCAATTTAACTCTACATTGAAATTATATTAGATATTAAGAGTCCAATAATTAAAATTGTAATATCAATTATCAATGCTTTTTTTATTTCCATTTTGATATTATTTTATGTTATTATTTTATGTTATTATTTTAATTCGTTTAAATACTCTTTTTGTTCATGGTATGTTGCTTAAAACCCCTCTGAACAACATTCTAAGATAAAACTTAGTCAGCAAACCATCAACTTAGCGAACTAAGCGTAGCGATCTCACGATCGTAGTGAGTAAAAACCCCACATTGAATTTGAACGCGTGTTAGCATTTGTATTTTTAATAACTTATTAGGAAAATATGATTTGCGATACTAAAATGAAAACATTCATATAATTCACAATTAATACAATCTACATGTTTTTTGTCTTGTTATATTTAATTCCTATTTCCAGTCACTTTTAAGCATAGCATAGATTATATCATCAACCCACTTTCCATTAATTAGCAGGCTTTGTTTAAAATGAGCTTCTTTTCTAAAACCAAGTCGTTCTACTAAATTAATAGAACTTTTATTCTCAGGGTCAATTGAAGTTATTATTCTATGCTTTCCAAGTTTATTGAACAAGTAATCGATAACTGCTCCAACTGTTTCTGTCGCAAATCCTTTTCCGTGAATAATCTTACTCAACGTACACCCAATTTCACTTTGAAAATTATCGTTATCAATGAAATGAATACCAATATCTCCTATAATTTTGTCCGTTTCTCTTTCAATAATAACTAATTGAAACCATGATTCAGGCTTATTAAACTCGGTTGGATTTTTAGAAATAAATTCATTTACATCTTTTAAACTCTTCGGTATCCAACCTTGATATTTATTTGTCTCTGAATCTGACCTATAGCTATATATCTGTTTATTGTCTTTATGTTCTATTGGTCTTATAATCGTTCTTTTTGTTTCTATCATGTTCTTTTTTAAAAAAGTGTCAACCTATTTTAGCACAACGCAATTAAAAATATTAATGCTAACGGTCCTCAAGTAAGCTATCGTGCGGGTTTACTCGCCTTACGGCTCATGAGAATAGTTCCGCCTTGTTTCATCCCCGATAGCTATCGGGGCCGTTGAACAACTTTACTAAGATAAAACTTAGTCAGCGAACCACAAAACCCCGCATTGAATTTGAACGCGTGTTATAAGTTGGGCGTAAGTGATATAAGACTGTCATTTAAGTATTTAGTTATCCATGAAATATAAAAAAATTAGTATTAAGGTCGGGATTACTAATTGCCGAAACGGCAAAATAAGGTTGACTTTGTAAGCACTTATACAATTGAATTGTGTGTGAGATCGGCATAAATTATAAATGTGCTTACAATAGAAATAGCCATATTGTTAGAAAACTAATATTACTCCTTTATTAATTTCTTGTAAATGATATTACCTACTTTATTTTTAAATTCTAATACATACATTCCAGAATTAAACATCGAAATGTCGATATTATTCTTATTTGTTCGCAATATAACTTTGCCATCAATACTATATACTTTCACTTCCTTAAAAGAACCATTTACTGTTATTCTGCCATGAGTTGGATTTGGGTAAATTGAAATATTGAATACTTTTTTAGTATTAAATCGCTCAGAGTCTATTGTGTTAATATTTAAATCGCCGTTTTCATCCGTTTTGAGTATATAAAGATCACGCATTTTACCATCAAGTATCCTAGAATATCCTCCAAGTACAAAACCATTATCTGCCGTTAGTTTTAAATCTACACCAAAACCATTAACGTACTGTTTTACCCAAAGTTTATCACCCCTTTCATCAGTTCGAACCAAGCACAAACCTGTTGTTACGGTTAAATCTTGATAACTATTCCCACCGAAAATATATCCACCATCATTTGTTTGTTTGACAGTGTAACCTGTTTGATTACTATTTGGAAAATCATAAACCTTCTCCCATTCAATAAATCCATTACTATCAGTTTTAATTAAAGAATGGAAAAACATATTATTTGAAAGCGTATTACCTAAGACAATAAAACCTTTATCAGCTGTCTCTTGTATCGAAAGACCAATAACACTTTTAATTTCTGGATATTTTCTTGTCCAAACAGTATCGCCCACTTCACTTATCTTTATTAACCAAATTCCACTAGAAATCCCTTCATCATATGTTGCTGAAATTATATAATTACTATCTGAGGTCTTCTTTATATCTGTAACAAGATCACCACGTATTTCACCTAACATTGTAGACCATATAGTATCTCCTTTTTGATTAATTTTTAAAATCCCAATATCGTAAAAAGTATCACCTTGCCAAACATTATCAACTAATATATATGTTGAATCAGAGCTTTGAACCATTTTTTTAAATTTTGGAGTTTTAGTTGTCCATAGAGAATCTCCAGAACTATTTATTTTCAAAATACTGCTATAACTACAAAGGAGATAACCTCCATCTTTAGTGCTTTGTATATCTACAATTGAACCGAACAAACCATCATTAAAATCATAAATATTTGACCATATAGAATCACCATATTCATCAACTTTTATTATATATCCAATTCTCGATGCATCTACTGTAAAACTTTCAGAGCCACCAGCAATAATATATCCTCCATCCTCTGTTATTTCAACAGCGTATCCAAATTCTAGATGATAACCACCAAATGTTTTCTCAAAAGTATGCTGCGCATGAATTACAATATTTAATAGAAAAAAACTCCCTAAAAATAGAAATAAGTGTTTTTTCATTGATTGCATAGTTTAAATACTGTTAAGTTGTTGTTAAACAAATATATTAAAAATGTTCGTTTAATATATCTTATTGGTAAATTAAACAATTAAATTGAAAATAACAAATGCAGCCAGAGGCTACAAAGCGCGTTGGAATACTAATTTTTTACTTGTCATACATACTGAACCAATCTCAAAAAACACTCTGGCAAACTGCTACGAATAAAAATGATACTTTAATTATCAGAATGAGATACAGTTTCCAACTTGCAAAAAATGTCAAAACGTTAATAAAGTTTCATGATTTAAAGGCTTATCAAGATGAGATGAATTTGTCAGTTTTTTTCGGCGCCTTACTTATAACGGTCCCGCGTTAAATTTTGTGCGGGTTTTCGCCCTGTTTCGTTATCCACCGTTGAACAACTTTACTAAGATAAAACTTAGTCAGCAAACCACAAAACCCCGCATTGAATTTGAACGCGTGTTACAAATTGGGCGCAAAAAGACCAACCTTGTCAAGTTTATAAAAAGTTTACTATGAAATACTAAAAACATTTTTTTAGGGAGGAATACTTATTGCACGTTAGAGCAAAATTGGGTTGGATTACAAACTTTTTGGTTAGCCTTTGGATGTGGGTTTTGTTTAACGCAGGATTACCAAAGTGTTTGTATTTAGGTTGGAAATAATTAACGGTTTAAATATGGTTCGTTTGGAATTTCAACACTCCAAACTTTCAA
Source organism: Bacteroidales bacterium (assembly GCA_030637515.1). Classification (GTDB taxonomy): domain Bacteria; phylum Bacteroidota; class Bacteroidia; order Bacteroidales; family UBA12077; genus UBA12077. The sequence continues at coordinate 109,482 of DAOWGM010000073.1, read as the reverse complement.
TTTACTACTATGTTCATTTTTTACTATCCCTTCATTTTTAACACTATCTACCAAATACACTATATTTTTTGTTGTGGGGCGTAATTAGTTCCAATATTCTCAAAACTTTTTCTTAACCGTTCATTTCCAATTTCATATTTCATTTTTCTCATTTCAATCCTATGTTGTTGAACGTCCATTATTATTCCAGCAACAAAAATGACAATACCTGCAATTAATATGTAACTATTATTAATAATAGAATTCTCAATAAAATGTTTTGAATACAATACTGTTATAACTAAAACAAAAGATGTTAAATACATCATATGAATTTCACTATGTGCATAATCAAGTTTTTTTCTTTCTTCTTCGTTAAATATATAACGTCTGAGATTATTGTAATAAATTCTTGATTTAGTGAAAGAAACATTGTTTTCTCTCAGAAAAGCAATAACATTCAATTTTTCTTTTAATGGCAATTCGATTAGCCAATGAATTATATAAACAAGCCAATAGAGAAAAAGTTCTCCAATAACATATCTATAAATTGTGTAAAAAAATGCTCCAATCGCAAAACAACAAATTGCTGTATTAACAGAACCTAAATCTTTAATTATTGGTAAAATTTCAGTTTTGTTATAAATAATAAGTCCTATAAGAAATAAGAATCCAGCATAAAAGTATCTCACCACCTTATTAATTGATAATCTTTTTAATATCTCTCCCATATCTTCTATTGTTTATACCCCACAACTTGTTGTTATAACAAATATAATAAAAATGTTTGTTGAATTTTACAAATCCACATATTAAACAGACCAATACTCTACTTTAAACTAAAGCTCTTTTGCATAGCAAATGTGCTTTAGTAAAACACAAATGCAGCTGAAAGCTGCAAAAAGCGGGCGGGCAAAAAATGTTTTTTTATCTTACTTACCGTACCAATCCTAATAAAATACCAATCAAACAGTTAAAAATAGATTTACTTTAATTATCAAACCGAGTTTAAGTTTACAACTTGCAAAAACTATCAAACCGTTTTAAAGATTCTTGATTTACAAACTTGTTAAAATAAAATGAAGTTTCCAGAAATTTTTCAGCGCCTTGTTTGTAACTTGTTTATACCTGTACAAATTGTGTCTTTTTGTTCAGCAATATAAATGTAGTATTTTTTCTTGAAATTATTAAACAAAATTAAGGTTTATGCAATTCTAATAACTTTAACCTCAATGTCATCAATCTCTTTTTTGCTTAAGTCAATCTGTATTTTTTTTTCTATACAATCGAAAATAATACCAAGCTGCGATACTTCCTATAAAAGAAAATAAAGCTAACATCCAAAACACATGTTGGTGTCCCTCTACTCCTGGCGAATTCTCTAAGAGATATCCCATTGCAGGCCCTGCGAATATATCTGGTGTATAACCTATGAGAGAAATAAGGCCAACTGCAGTTCCTGTAAGAACCAAGGGTATTTGTCCTCTCTCCATCACCGCAAAGTATAGAGATCGTGCAGCGTATACTCCGGTAGCTACAACTAATATAGAAATAAAAAACAATGCTGTAGCTGAAGCTGAAATCAAACCAAGAGCGAATAATAATGCTCCCAAGAATGAAATAACAAAACCAACAACCAACCAAAAGGTGATTTGAGAGCGGTCTGCCATTATGCCGATTAGGATCCCAATGACAGGGCGGATAAACAACAAGAAAGTACCTACTTGTGCCGATTGCACTTGGTCATAAAGCATTACGTCCCGGGCATATAGCGAAAATACGTCGGTGATTTTATAGCCTACATATGCACATAAAATAATTATCATAAGTAGCCATACGGAAGGCAAACGTAACACTTCTTGTACTTGCGATATCGTTATTTTTTCTAGTATGATCTGCTTTTCTGTTTTAGAGTCCAATTTCATAAAGAACCATACCAGTATGCCAACAAGAAAAACTATTCCCGAGGATACCAATATCACCTGTTTGAAGGCTGCTTTACTTTCAGAGATTGTCACCTCAGAAATTTCTGAAGTAATAAATAATGAAAATATAAGTACACCAATAGTTCCAAATAAAGCACCTACTAATCCGCGTCCTCCGTCCAAAAAGCCAAATGCCTTGCCTTGCGAATTAGATCCACCCCATATACGAGTAGCTTTGATCATTGGAGCCCAAAATAAAAAAATGGTAGTAAATCCCCAATAACCATAAAGTATTTTTAATATTGTATAAGTCGGATATAATGAATAGATTAATCCTCCTAAAGCAGTCATCCATAGTGCCACTGCCATTAATTTTCTTGGGGGAAACTTATCGGCTAATGGACCTCCAAAGAGATAAGATAATAAGGCAACAATGCCATATATAGAGAAACAGATGCCTAACTGTAAGTTGTCAAGATCAAATACTTCAAGCACTGTAGGTCTAAAGACTCGTGAAAGAACAAATGGAAGAATAAATACAGATTCTCCAGCCAAAATAAGCACTAAGAGAAAGTGCCAAGGAACTTTTTTTTGATTCATTTAATTAAATGAATTAGACTTTTAAAACATAACATTGCGAGTTTATTTTATTCGGATAACTGCCTATACTTTCGAAATGAGAGCGATTTAAGGCTAAATCAATTAATTCTGAAATCTAAATACTCGGTTGCTGCTTCAAAACTCATTTTGAAAAAATTAACTATTTAAATATATATCTTCAATAGTATCCGTTATTCTTTCAATAATTCCATAGGGTATATTATCACAGTAAAAACAGCAAACATCGTTCTTCATTATTATTTGTGAGAATTTAAAGTCTTCAAGAATAATTAACCTTTCAAATTCCTCGTCTAAAAACTTAACTGCTGTTTTGTTTGAAAGCTCGCAACCTTTGAACCCATCCTTAATATACTTTTCATACTTTTTATTAAATTTTTCACTCGCCATTGTTTTCATACCCAAGTGTTTTTGTATAAATAATAAATTTTTTAATCAATTTCGTACTTTCCTTAAACGGGATTATTTTTTAACCATCTGTTATAAACCCACATAGAAAATGCAGAAGCAAAACCTATTCCCATAAGAATAATCCATCCCATTGAATTCCAAAAAGTATTTAATTCTAACAAACCTGAATCAAGTTTCACTGCATTTTTACACATAATCTCATTAAAAATGAATGCTCCTGCTGGTCCTCCAATTATAGCTCCTATAGCCATAGGAAGGTTGGCGTAACCAAGAAATAATCCTTCTTGTCCTTTTGGTGCTAAAGCTCCAATATATTCGTATGTTCTTGCCGCTGTGAATAATTCACCAAAGGCTATTAAAGCAACAGTTAGGACAATAAAAAGTGATCCGAGAGGGATAAATTCACCAAGAGTAAGAGTTCTTACTCCTCCGCTCATAAATATTGGTATAAGGTTTATTACCATTGAAATACCAATTATGACAATACCTACAATTATTGAATTTATAGGTTTCATCTTACCGAATTTTTTAGTAATTAAAAGTTGAAAAAACACAATAACAAAAGGGTTTGCCATTGTTATGAGGTCAACTGCAGGATCTAACTCAACAACTTTTTTTAAGTAAAGTGGCAATACATTATAAACTTGAGAGTAGATGAAGAAAAAACCACTTGAAACGATTAAAAACATTAAAAATCTTGTATTTTTCAGAACAAGGATCATGTCTTTCAGGATTCTGAAAATGGATTTTCTTGGTTTCTTATCTGCTTGACCAAATTCTTTTTCAGGATCTGTGTAAAAGAATAATACAGCAAAAAAGGCAAGAATTGAGAAGAACACAGAAACAGCAAAAATATAGCTCAAATCAAATTGTTTTCTCATAACAAAACTTACACCTCTGCCAAAGAGAGATCCAATGTTAATTACCATATAAAAAATCCCAAAACCAATTGTTGCTCTTGCCCCAGCGGTTTTCTGAACAGTTCCCGAAATACAGGGTTTTATAATTGAGCCACCAATACCTATTATAACAATAGCAAGAATTACAGGAACAAGAATACCGGTTCCTGCTGTCATACTACTTTCAACGGTGTGAGAAAGAGTGTGTCCGCCAAACCAAACCGGATAACCCATTATGAAATATCCGGTGGCAAGTAAAATAAAAGCTACCAAAAGAGATTTTTTAAAACCGTATTGATCGGCAATTGTTCCAGAAAGGATGGGGAGAAAATAAACCAGTGCCCACAAAATACCATTCAAATTGCTTGGCCAATAATCACCAAATCCAAGTTGTCCTAAATACAGAACAACAAAACTTGCCATGGCATAATATGCCCCTCTTTCAAATAGTTCAGTTAAATTAGCAGTCCAAAAACTTCGAGGGAAGCCATTTTTTATAATCTCTTTTGTATTTTCCATTATAATATTTTAATAGATATTTTTGATTTATTTATTCCTGTTCAATATATAAAGGATAAAGATAAAATTTATTCCTTAAAGACCCGTATATTTCCATATTATGATCATATTAACTTATTTTTGTATAAATAATAGCTAAGTATCTTATTTTAAAGACTAATGAAAATTCTTCTAAATTGCCTACCTCCTGCCGATGTAAATAGTCCTTCTATTTCACTATCTATACTAAAGAAGTTTATGATAAATAATGGTTTTGATACTGAAATAAAATACTGGAACTTTTTATTATCCTTAATGTCTGATTATGTGGAAACTGAAGATACTGAAATTAGGATTATCCCTTTTCTCTCAATCCTAAATGATCGTGATAATAATACAAAAGGCAACAATAGAATCATTTCATTACTTCAGAAATTAGATCCTACTTATAAAACCATTAACTCGAAATATTATTCAGAGTTTTTACATACTAAAAAAGAAGAAATTTTCGAAATAATTCATAGTGAGATTGCAAAAATAGATTTTAGTGAGATTTTGCTTTTTGGTATTAGTGCAAAATACAATCAATGGCTTCCTGGAATGATTTTAGCCGAGGAAATAAAGAAAATAGCACCCAAAGTAAAAATTATTGTTGGCGGATTTGGTAGTGAGAAAGAAGCACTGGCAGCTATGCAAATATGTACTTATTTCGACTTTGTAACTTGGGGCGAAGGCGAATATCCATTGTTAGAATTATCTGAGCAAGTAAAAAAAGAAAAACCGGATTTTAATAGTGTTCCTCGTATGATGTATCGAGAGGTTAAAGAAATTAAACAGTCATCGACAAATAAAAGTAATTATTTAGACTTCGAAAATTATATATATCCTGATTATGATGATTTTATTAGAAATTACCCACAAGCTGAAAATACTGATCAGATAAGTATTCCGATAAATACAATCCGTTCTTGTTATTGGATGAAATGTAAATTTTGCGATTTTAATAAAGGTTATAAATTACGAACCAGAAGTCCTGAATGTGTTGTAAATGAAATAGATCATATAACAAGTGAATACGGTATTACAACATTTTCTTTTGTTGACAGCGATACTTTTGGCAGTAAAGAACATTTTGAAAAATTACTTGATTTAATTATAGAACTAAAATTTAAAAACGAGGAAGATTATATTTTCTGGGCAGAAATTATTCCAAATACTAAGTTTAATGCGCAGATTATGGAAAAAATGGCCATTGCAGGCTTTAAAAATATATTTATTGGTTATGATGCTCTTTCTGATACATTATTACAGAAGATGAAAAAAAGCAATAGCTTTTCAGACAATCTATTTATAGTAAAACATTCCATAAAGAATGGCATCACTCCTACTGCCAATGTAATTAAACATGTGCCTGAAGAAACTGAAAATGACGTTCAAGAATGCATAAATAATCTTCATTTTTTAAGATTCTTTTACAACAATAGTATCGTTTCATTTTCGCATATATACGTTGATTTGGTACTTTCGTCGACAACAAAATACTACTCCGAAATGTCGGATGATGATAGAAATAAATATAACACGGATGATTTAACGTATTTACTGCCAAACTATTTTTCAAATAGTAAAGATCGTTTCCGTTTATTCAGATATAAAAAAGATGTACCTGATAATGATAAGGAATGGATTAAGTTAGTTGAAATTGAGGCGTATTATAAAAGCAATAGGTTTTCGTACAAGATGCAAGAGAACAGTGGCGTATTGTACTATACAGAATATTGTAATGAAACAGAAATAGAAAATATTGTATTTGGTGAGCCAGAATATGGATGTATTTTTAAATCGCTTGAATCTAAAGTTCTTAGCTTGGATGAATTACAATCAGATATGAAAAAAGTATATCCCGATATTACAGAGGAAAGATTAAAAGAAATGCTTTTAAATCTGAGAAATGCATATTTGATTTATTTCAATATTGATTATTCAAATATTGTTTCTGTAATTGAATTATAATAATAGTATTTGAATTGGAAACCCTCCCTATTCTATTGTTTTTAAGCCGAATAAAAGCAAAACTCACCTGATTTAATATCTCTTTTATTTTAAAGGTGTAATTAGATACCTTCCTTATACTGAGTGTTAATTGATGGATGAATAATGTGTTTGAGTTGCTGTGTTGACTCAAAATTTCCATTAAGATGATTTTCAAAAAGCTTAATTAATTTTGCTTTATCCATCTCAATTTTGGTTTCAGTTTTTATATCCCTTAAATCAATGAAAAAACTGGAAAAGAGATCAGGTATGTCTCTAACAATATCAGTATTCAGTAAATTAGTCGCACTATAGACACTGTGATAGTTTCCTTTTGTTTTCACAATAAAGAAAGACTTCTTTTTCAAATTTGTAATTGTTGAAGACTTTTTACATTGTTGAATACAGATATCGTCTATTTTATTTTTTTCACATCCACTTACCTGATGAAACAAACATTGTCTGCTCGTCATTAGTACAATAGGTTGATAAATACTAAAGAATAGTTTGAAATCCTCAGGCTTTTTAATTGACTTTAGCTGTTGCTTACTTATTTCATTTGAAAGAAATGAACCAATACAATTAAAATTTTCTTGTAAACATAATAGACTATATGAATTAGCAATGTTAAGGTAAGGTCCTGCGATCCATGGAATTCCATTTTTATTGGCTTCAAGAGCTATTCCTGTATTATTTGTTACAATGAGTTTTGGATGCAGCTGATGAAGAAATTCTACAGCAGCAATATAGTCTTCGCCTATTAGAATGGATGGAAACCAGGGTATTAGCTTTTTATTTTTAATAAAAAGATCATTTACCTTTCCAGCTTCATTCTTGAAACTATTCGGAAGTTGAAAATAGATATCTGCAGAGGTATCACTACAAAGATTAATATCCTTATGCGAGGATATTAAAACCGAAAGAGTTGGCTTAATATTTTCGTTGTTCCGTTTCTTTAATACGGGAACAGTAACCGGAGAAATAATTTCTTTTGAACCATTTAAGATGAATAGTAGCCTTTTTTTAATTGAAGTGAGTTCTTTAAAAGGTAGATATAGATCAGTATCAAGATAGAGCTCCATGTGCTTTATGAAAAATTCCGTATCATCTATTGCTTTCAACCTTTTAAGTATCATCTCATAACTTAAGACCTCTGTACCAACATCTACCAAATTAACTTCAGAGAGTACATCAAATGATGTGTCAGGAGTTTTTACAGATACTTTTAAAGGCGTGCCACTCACCCCCGAAATGCTTATTGTTAATGGAATTTTAGCGATACTTATTTGATCAATTTTATTTTTAATTTCAATTCTGAGTTTTTCTTTTTCTTCATAAAGTTCTGTTTGTCCCTTTATCATTTCATCTTTCGAATAATAATTATTAAGCTCAGAAATGTGTTTGGTTGAATGACTCCTTGGATTATCAATAAACATATCTTTATTAATATCTCCCTTTAAAAATGAATTTGAGAAATCCCGGTTAAACACCTTGTAAAGTTCACTATTGTCTTGAATCATACGGTTCTTGTTATAAAAACTGTGAATTTGTTTTTTCCAAGAATTCACTATTGTATATACGTATTCAAATTCCTTAATTCTTCCTTCAATTTTTAATGAGTCAATCCCAGCATCATATAGTTCCTTTAAATCAAAATATGCTGAATTATCTTTAAGATTAAGAGGGTAATCTTTGCCAGCAGGAGTTTTTATATATCTGTCTCTACATGGTTGACTACACTGACCACGATTTCCAGAGTTCCCCCCATGAACAGAACTCATATAACAGATGCCTGAAAAAGAGATACAATAGGAACCATGAACAAATACTTCAGTTAAGACATTGTTTTTATGTGCAACAGCAGTTAAATCTTTTATCTCATGAATATTTAACTCTCTTGACAAGTTAACCCGTTGTGCATTCAATTTACTTAAAAACTGAATCTGACCTTTGTTATGGGTAGTAAGTTGTGTAGATGCATGTATTTTAAGACCTTTAAAATATTTAGATAATAGATATAATAGTCCTAAATCCTGAACAATCACACCATCGATATGTGTATTAACCAATCTATTAAGCAACTTTATAAGTGCTGGGATCTCACTATCCAGTACAATGATATTAAGGGTAAGAAAAACTTTGCAACTGTTTTTATGCGCCAGCCTTATAATCCCTTGTAAATCTTCAAAGCTTATATTTGCTGCCCTGTTTCTGGCATTAAATTTATTCAAACCACAGTAAACAGCATCAGCCCCCGTAAGAATTGCAGTTTTTATGGAATCAATATCTCCACCAGGTGCAAGCAATTCGATTTTTCTTTTCATTGTTTTCTATGGTGAAGTTAAGCTGTCGTGTAGGCTTAACTGCTGTGTTTCGTTATACACTGTTGAATAACTTTACTAAGATAAAACTTGGTCAGCAACCAACAAATTAAGCGAAGCAGTCTTGTAAATGAAATGAGTAACTCAGCGGAGCGTTCTCATGAGCGAAGTAAATAAATCCCGCATTGAATTTGAACGCGAGTTATAAATTGGGCACAAGAAATGATAACTTTCAGTTTAGTAGAAATTTAACTATGAAATACAAATAATTTAGTTTTGGAATAGGATTAAGAATTAAGATAAAAATGATATTTATACTTAGCATTTATTCCTTGCACAAGGACTATTTGTTATGAAGAAACCAAAAAAGCCGCCAACGAGCATGCTTTGTATAATATCACCCGATTGAAGTATATCCATATTTTTTCCTTCGCTTAAATAAAAATATAGAAAACCAACTGCTGCACCAATTAAGGTATATATGAACGATCTTTTTACCTGCTTTGAACCTAAGGTTCTTTTTAACCAGCTGGATTCGGGCTTGATTTCTAATTTTTTAAATTCCATATTAAATATCTAATTATATAGATGCAAATATATGTATATTTTGTTCTTAAAATGAATTTTTACTAAAACAATTAAAAAATTGATTGTTTTATATATAACATGCAGTTTTACAGCAGAATAAGATGTGCTAAGTTCTGAAGTTTATTTTCGTTTAGATCTCTTCTTTTTCTTTTTTCTTATTTTTTCTCCTTCTTCATCTTCTATTAAAAGCTTTTTCCAGTCTTCTGATTTATCTTCTGTAAAACTTAAGGTATTTTGATAATCATTCTTAGATATTACTATTCGTTGAATTGGTTTACCTAAGTTGTTCTCTATTTCTTCTAAAAGCTCCTTTTCCTCAGTACTACAAAATGATACTGCTTGTCCTTTTTGGCTAGCTCGCCCTGTCCTACCAACTCTATGAACATAATGTTCCGAAGTTTCGGGTAAATCATAATTTACAACATATTCTACATTTGGAATATCAATTCCTCTGGCACTAACATCTGTAGCAATTAAGATTTTTAGTTCACCTTTTCTAAAACTTCTCATGGTTCGTTCACGCTCTTCTTGCAATTTATCACTATGGATTGTGTCAGCTACAATACTAACTCTTTCCAGGGCACTTTTTACACGCTCGGCTCGAACCTTTGTTCTTACAAAAACTAATATTTTCTTATCAGGATGATCATTAATAAGATATTCTAAAAAGAAACGTTTATCGTCCATTTCAACGAAAGCTACGGCGTGCTCAATGTTTCTTGCAACCGGATCTTCAGGAGAGATTTGTATGCGAATAGCACTGGTAACCAGAGAGTAAGCTAAGTTTTTAATTTTATCGTTTATGGTTGCCGAAAAGAAAAGTGTTTGTCTCTTTTTAGGAAGATGACGCATTAAATCATTAATATCTTTAATAAATCCTAAATCAAGCATATGATCGGCTTCATCGAGAACTAAAATCTCTACTCTTTTCAATAATAATGCTCCTTGACTTACCAAGTCGAACATTCTGCCCGGTGTAGCAATTAAAACATCAACTCCTTTATTGAGCTGATCAATCTGTGGCTGCTGATCAACTCCACCATGAATACAAAATGACGATATTCGCGTATGTTTGCCCAATGTTTTAAAAACAGAATCAATTTGTAGAGCCAGTTCATGCGTTGGTGCCATTACAAGACATTTTACTCCATCCGGACGACCTTTAATTTTACGTTCCTGTAGAATATGTAAAATTGGAATAGCAAAAGCTGCTGTTTTACCCGTTCCTGTTTGAGCAATAGCTAAAACATCCTCTCCTTTTAGGATTGGAGGAATAGCTTTATATTGTATATCTGTAGGTTTTTTAAAGCCAAGTTTAGAAATACTGGTCTTTATACCATCTGCAATGCGATACTCTTCAAATTTCATATAATAATCAATTAGATTGCAAAGATAGAAATTAGATGTAAACAATTAGTTTTAATCGTTAATAATAAGCTTTTGTAGATTTCTTTTTAATAGCGCAATAAAAAAATCGCAACATTTCTGTTACGATTCCATATTAAATTTTAATATTTTATACTAATTATTTTAAAAACCACTGAATTGCGTCTTCTTCTTTGTTAAACAATTTTAGAGGTAAGCCAAGTTTACCTGTAACTTGAATAATCATATTAACATAGTACTTTTTAAAAACGTTTCCATCAAATACAACTGCAGCCTTTTTTAAGCCCATCCCAATTGCCTTAGGAACCATTATATTTTCGAACCATTTTCTGTCTTCAGGCGAAACTACACTTTGTTTTGTAATATCTGCTAAATAATAATGAACCGGGTGCTTCTCAGCATATTCAATTAACGCAATTATAGCAGCTTGATATTCTTCAGAACTTGCTTTCGCTTTCCATTCAACTTTCCCAATTTTTAATACTGGATTATAGGAAACTAATGCATAGTTTTCTTCTAAAACTACTTTTAATAGAGTGTCCGTTTGTGTCATAGTATTTAGGTTTTAGGTTTTTATTTTATATACGTTTAAATATCAATATAGTTACATATAACAATTAAAATTGATTTCCCAGCTATTTGTTGTTACTGTCAAATAAATCAACAAGTTCAGGATAATAATAGTAAGCAATTACTTCTTTATTTCCTGCATCATCTGGCTTTGCAGGAATAAATTTTTGAACTGTATGTGCTTTCATTTTTGTTGAATCAAAAGGCTTCATTAAGGTATTAATTTCTTTTTCCAATAAGCTATTATCAATCCATTTTAATGCGTCTTCAGGCTCCAAAATCAATGGCATTCGCTTTTTAGTATTATGGATATTGCCAACAAACTCATTTGCTTCAACAGTAATTACAGAATATGTATTCAGAATTTCACCTGTTTCTTTATCTGTCCACGACGACCATATTCCACCAAAAACAAATACTTCATCGTCCTTTAAGCTAATGTAATATGGATATTTCTTTCCTTTTATTTTTTGCCACTCAAAAAAACCAGAACATAATATTAAACAACGTTTTTTTATAATAGATTGTTTAAATGATGCCTTTTCAAAGATGGTTTCAGCCTTTGCATTTAAGGTATTATTCCTGATACTTTCTGCTGTATCCTTATCTTTAACCCATTCTGGAATTAAGCCCCAATGAAATAACTGAATCTCTTCTGGTTTATCATCTGTAATTACAGGCATAGCAGGATTATCGAATCCATTAACCAAAAACGTGTCGTTAAATAAGCTTAATTGCTCTTCCTTAACAATCTTATTTTCAATAAGCTTCGATGGATTTTTCTTTGTTAAACAGTAATAGAAACACATATCAATAAGTTAAAAGATAAAAGTAAAAAGTACAAAGTTTCAAGTTGTTTTATTCAGTTTACAATTAGAAATTAGTAAATAGCAATAATTAATAATTTTCAATTCTTAATTTTTATGATGTCGCTCCATTGCGTTGTATATTTACCAGAAAGCATCTCTTGTTTTAGCTTCCATTCTTTCCCATCGCCCTGAATTGCCAGTTTTATTTTATCTCGCCCGTATTTTCGGTTAATATAATCCGTTGCTTCTGATAACAGTTTATCTGCCTTAATATCTGTATCGTTAAACAAGCCTTTTTGAATATTGTTTGCGCTTTCTAATCCCGAAACAATAACTCCAGCCTTTTTGTACCTTAAATCGTTCCTATAGATCTTTTTAAGCCCCTTTAAAGCAAATTTAACCAATTCCATCTGACTATTGGTAGAAACTTCTAAATGGATCGTTTTTGATAGATAATGGTACTTGTCGTTACTAAATGGGTCAGTATGAATAAATACGGTTAGTATATTAGCAACTGAGTTTTGCCTGCGGAGCTTTTCAGAGCATCGAGTTGCATAAGTAGATACGGCTTCTTTAAGGTGTTTTACATTTGTAACAATCTTACCAAAGCCTCGCGTGGTAGCAATTGCCTTCTTTGCTGGCAATATTGTTTCTAATGGAATACAGGATGTTCCTTGCAATTCCTTTTTTAATCGCAAACTAACCACTGTAAGGTTTTTTCTTATCCAGTTGTCATTTATCGTAAGGAAATCGTGTGCTGTGAATATTTCGTTGTATTTCAAGAATTTCTGATATTGTCGTCCTATTCCCCAAACATCTTCAATGCTGGTATTACGCAATGCGCAATCAATATCACGATTTGAGTTAAGTATACATACACCATTATATTGTTTTTCCTTTTTTGCGATTTTATTAGCAATTTTAGCCAAAGCCTTGGTTTTACCAATGCCAACACTTACGTGAACACCAATATATCTTTGTATTCTTTTCTTAATTTCATTCCCTAATTTGCCTAAATCAACAAATTCGCTATCAGATAATTCCAGAAATGATTCGTCTATGGAATATATCTCTATTCGTGGAGAAAATGATTTGAGTACTTGTATGATTCTGTTACTTATATCGCCGTACAATGCGTAATTGGAGCTAAATACCTGAACATTATTTTCTTTCAGATATTGTTTTTTGTTAAATGCAGGTTCTGCCATCTTTAATCCAAGTGCTTTGGCTTCATCAGACCGTGAAATAATGCAACCATCATTGTTTGAGAGAATAATAACGGGTTTTCCTTCGAGTTTAGGATTAAAAATCTTCTCGCAGGATACATAAAAGTTATTTACGTCAACCAATGCATACATATTTTACCATCTCAATTTAATATTGTCATTCCCGCGAACTTTTCTCATGAGTGAAACGAATAACGCGGGAATCTCTTTTTCTTATAACATAGATTCCGCATCAAGTGCGGAATGACATAGGATGTAATATTTTATTTTAATAGCACTTATGAATCGTATAAGTTACTACACCCCAAATCATAAAGTTGTTATGCTTGGTAATCTTTATAGGTTTATAATCAGGATTTTCTGGCATTAAATAGCCTGTTTCATTATCTGTTTTTTTGAATCGTTTCAAGGTAAACTCACCATCAATACTGCATACTAACACAGAATCATCCTTGGCTTGTAAGGATTTGTCAACAATAACAATATCTCCATCGTGTATTCCAGCATTAATCATTGATGAACCCGTTATTTGAGCAAAAAATGTTGAGCTTGGATTTCTTATTAATTTCTCATTCAGATCCAACGACAATTCCATGTAATCATCTGCAGGTGAAGGAAATCCTGCGGGAATTTTACATTCAAGAAATGGTAATTCGAGCATAGTTTGCTTATTGAAAGCAAATATTTTCACACTATTGTTTCTGTATAACTCTTTTATAATCATTTGTTAATATATTTTACTTAAACTATTACGCTAACTGCTTCTTTAATCTTGTTGATGGTTCTTCTAAGTTGATATTTGCAAGCCTATGCAACTGTGAAACTTCAATACTAACAAATCCAAACTCGCTAATAGCCTTACCTTTAATCAAATAGCAGCCAGGTCCGCGAAATGGATATTGTGCAGTAATATTTGGAAATTGAACAGTATCAATCCAATGTCCTTCCAAATCGACAAATACACCAAAACTCATATACTTCCCACCACCAGTGCGTGTTCCTTTCACATGAACTAAATAGCCAACTATTTCAACCTGTTTACCAATTAGCTTTGTTAGGTTTCGTGCTAATAAACGGGTTTCAGGCAACTCTTCAATTAGTTTAAAGGGCGATATACTTGATGAAAAGCCAATTATCTCTAATTCATCATAAGCAGGCTCTAAAGGATGTGAGTATAATCCAGGCAGCTTGAATTCCTTCGGTTTCTTATTAAATAAAGTCTTTGCAGGCTTGGTTCTTTTATCCTTTTTAAGGATAAAGTGTGCATCCCAGAGTAATTCTTTTTTAGATTTTCCGGTAAAACGAAAAGCATTAATACGAAGGAGAATAGTCAATTGCTCAAGTGAAACTGGTACACGTTTCATAAAATCACGCAAATCTACAAAACAACCATTTGTGTAACGTTCTATCAGTATGTTTTTTATAGTATTTATTTCAAGATGCTCAATCAAATTCAAACCAAGAAATATCACATTTCTATGAATAATTGAGATTTGGTCGCTATTGTTAATACAAGGCGGTTCGATTTGTGCTCCGTGCATGCGTGCTTCGTGTACGTAGAGCTCTTTACGATAAAAGCCACCACCATTATTGATTGTAGCTACAATATATTCCAACGGATAGTGTGCCTTTAAATACAATGCTTGGTAACTTTCTACAGCATAAGATGCTGAATGTCCTTTAGAAAAGGCGTAATTGGCAAAACTTTCAATCTGCGTCCAAACTCTTTGTACTATATGAAATGGATACTGCCTTTCCTTGCAATTCGAAAAGAACTTGTCTTTAATTTTTCCAAACTCATTACGTTGCTTGAATTTCCACGACATTCCGCGACGTAAAACATCAGCCTCGGCAAGCGTAAGTCCTGCAAAATAATGTGCTACTTTAATTACATCTTCCTGATAAACCATAACACCGTAGGTTTCTTCCAGTAAATCATACAGTTCCGGCATTTCTTTACGGGCTACTTCTCTCCTTTCCGGATGGCGATATCGCAGAATATACTCACGCATCATGCCGCTTTTAGCAACTCCCGGACGAATAATTGAGCTGGCTGCAACAAGTCTTATATAATCATCGGCTTCGAGTTTTGTAAGTAACATGCGCATTGCAGGCGATTCAACATAAAAACAGCCAATGGTTTTTCCCTGTTTTAACAGGTTTTTTACTTTTTCATCTTTCTTAAATAGCTCTAAATCATGAATATCAACCTTATTACCTGTATTGTTTTTTACAATTGATACAGCATCTTCAATTTTACTTAATCCACGTTGTCCAAGTACATCAAACTTAGCAAAACCAATATCTTCAGCTTCGAGCATGCTAAAATGTATGGTTGGAAAGCCTTTGGGTGGCATAATGGTGGCAGTGTAAGCACTTATGGGCTTTTCGGATATGATAATACCACTTGAATGCACGCTTAAGTGACTCGGAAAACCATGAATCAACTTACTATATTTTAAAACTAATTGCCCCATTTCATCCACATTGCTTAGATTTTTAGTTCTTTGCAGCTTTTCAATTTCTTGCGCAGGCAAACCAAAAACTTTTCCTATTTCACGAATCATGGATCGGAACTGGAAAGTTATGTATGTACCTACCAAAGCTGTATGATCCCAGCCATGTGTGTCGAATAGATATTTGGTAATGTTATTTCTGTCGCGCGAAGCAAAGTCAATATCAAAATCTGGCGGACTGTTTCGTGATGGGTTAATGAACCGTTCGAAATATAAATCCAGCTCAATTGGGTCAACATCTGTAATGCGCAGCAAATAAGCAATCATGCTGTTGGCACCGCTTCCACGACCAACATAATAGCAACCTTTGCTCCTCGCGTGCTGAACCATATCCCAATTAATCAGGAAATAAGAGCAAAAGTTCATTTGTTTAATCACTTTCAACTCTTTTTCCATTCGTGCTATAACTTCCTTCGATGGATCTTTGTAGCGATATTTTAGTCCTTTATGGCTTTCGCGAATTAGAAGTTCAAAATCTTCTTCATCTGAGCCTGTGTAGCTTTGCTTGTTTTTTGATGTTTTGAATTCGAAATGAATAGAACAATTATCAATTATCTTATTGGTATTTTCTATAATCTGTGGATATTCCTTAAAAAACTCCTGAATATCCTGGTTTAAAAACATGATTTCATCAGGATTTGCTTCTTCCGTTTTAGGCAATCGACTTAATAAGGTATTCTTATCTATTGCTCTCAATAAGCGATGAATATTGAAGTCACGTTTATGACGAAATGTTACTGATTGCAAAATAACGAGCTTATCCTGATGGTTTTTCCATTCAGAAAAAATAAGCTTGCTTAGTTGCGATGGTTTTATTCCCACAAACTCATTTTGCCTTAATGACTGATAATCAACATCTCCAAAAGGATAAATAATATAAGTATCTGTAAATTCCGGTACTTTTTTGGGAAAATCATCGCCAGAATGCAAATACTGTGTTAAATGCTCGTTTAATTGCTGAAATCCAGCGTTATTTTGCGCAACTCCAATATATTGCTGCTGTACTCCATTTCTGAAATCAATACCTAAAATGGGCTTTATTTGCTCTTTTTCGCATTGTCGAATAAAATCAAGACAAGCAGAAGTATTATTGATATCCGAGAGTACAATGGAATTATAAGCCTTGCTTTTAGCTTCCTGAACCAATTGCTCTATGGAAATAGTTCCAAATTTATAGCTGTAATATGTGTGGCAATTTAAAAGCACTGTTTTTGTTTAATGGTTAATTAATAGCACTTTGTTGTTTTAAGCTGTAGGTTTCATAAGAGATATTCTTTATGAAAAATATTATTAATTTTTCATTATTAATTATTAATTACATCCTTCGACTCCCGATAGCTATCGGGACAGGATGACAGAATATATTCCAGACAATTGTCTAATATCATTCATAATTTTTAATTTTTAATTATTGTCTTCGGTGTGCAGGAATAATAGGTGGTTGTCCGTTAAATGGATTTGCCATCTGTCCTATTCCACGCGTTCCCATAGTATTAACTCGCCTAATTGCATTTTGTCCGTATCGATTTCGAATTCGGTCCATAGCCTGATAGAGGTTAACCATTTCGGCAGTATCTTCGAAAAGATTCATTTGATATGTTCCCGAAAGTAAATGACTAAAACGTACTCCAACTAATCGTGCAAGTACCCTGCGTTCGTATAGTTGGTCGAAAAGCTCCATGGTTGTTTTAATGAGAGTATGATCCAATGATGTGTAAGGAATACGCTTTTGTCTTGTTCGGGTGTCAAAATCGGAGTAGCGTACTGTTACTGTTACACAGGATGTTAGCTTATTCCCGTTTCTAAGATAATACGTCAATTTTTCTGCCATTGATGTTAAAATATTCTTTAACTGGCGTATGTCAATTGTATCTTTTTCAAGAGTTAATGACGATGAAAGAGATTTTCGTTCGTGATAAGGAATAACTTCGCTATTATCAATCCCTTGTGCTTTTTTCCAAAGAGCTATTCCGTTTTTACCCATAACACGATCCATAAGCTCCATAGGCATTTCCTGCACTGTTTTTACATATTTAACTCCCATATTAAGCAACATCTTATAGGTTTTATCGCCTACCATGGGAATTTTCTTTACAGCTAATGGCGCCAAAAATGGTTTTTCTGTTCCCTCAGGAATATTAATGTAATTATCGGGTTTGGCTTCGTTTGTTCCTACTTTTGCTACTGTTTTGCTTGTTGAAAGTCCAAACGATATAGGTAATCCGGTTTCTTTTGTGATTCTTGTGCGAAGTTCCTGTGCCCATTTATAAGTTCCGAAAAACTTATCCATTCCGGTTACATCAATATAAAATTCATCGATAGAAGATTTTTCGTACAATGGTGATTGTTCTTTAATGACATCGGTAACCATGTCTGAAAATTTGCTGTAAATACCACTATTTCCTCGAATTACTGTTGCTTCGGGGCAAAGCATTTGTGCCATTCGCATAGGCATAGCTGAGTGTATTCCATATTTGCGTGCTTCGTAACTACAGGCCGCAACAACTCCTCTTCCACTGGTTCCGCCAACAAGCACAGGCTTACCATTTAGGCTGGAATCGAGCAGCCGCTCACACGACACGAAAAATGTGTCTAAATCAATATGAACTACAGACTTATGCATTTTTAATTCAATTAACAGTTATCAATTAACAATTATCAAATACAAACAGAGCATTTGCCAGTTGTAAACAAAAATTTCAAAACTTAATATTAAAAATCTGCTTATTTTACATTTTAAAATATTGAAAATTGATCACTGATCATTGGTCATTGGTATAGTAGATACTACAATCCCTTGTACAATAAAATTTCGGGAGAGAATGATTGGTGTATGCGTTTTGTTTGATGAGCGTGGCAATAACAGCACGTTGTCATCATTTAATTTTAATTCTTTAATAGTTGCTTCATCATCAATTAAAGCGACAATAATATCGCCATTATCAGCAGAGTTTTGCTGTTTTACCAGAACTAAATCGCCATCGTTAATTCCTTTTTCGTTCATAGAATCGCCTTTGGCTTGTAATAGAAAATATTTATCGGTTGGTTTAGCCAGCTTAGTAGAAACAGCTATCATAGCTTCTATATTTTCTTCGGCTAAAATAGGTAAGCCACAAGCAATTGCGCCCAATAAAGGAATCTTTACTGTTTGCTCACTTGTCGTTTCATCTTCATTAAATTCGTATTGTATAAACTGAATGCTTCCGTCATCTTTCTTTTTCAGGATGTTTTTATCAATCAAGTTTTGAAAAATAACAGCTGCAGAACGTGGCGATTTATAATCCATTTCTTTCATTAACTCACGAACACTGGGCATTTTACCATACTTCATGAGAAAATCTCGCATCACGCGTAAAGCAGCTAATTCCTTATTTGAAATAGAGTTTTGCATACACAAATATACACCATGTATAATAAAAAATCAAGTGTTATTTTATGTGTAATATGCAAAGCTCAGATAATCAATAAAATAATTTTTACAATAAGTGTATGTTTTTATTTCTTAAATGTCATATCAATTTCTTTTTCTAATAAAATCCCTAAAGGAAAATAATAATTTAACTCATTCCCCCAACTCATAGCCTCGTTTATGGTATATCCTTTTACCTCAATCAAATAAGCCATAAAAAAGGTTTTAACCCTTCCTCCGCCTGCACAATGAATAAATACTTTATTTTCATTTTCGGATAAGGCTTGTTTAAATTTAGCTAAAGTTTCGGCATTGTACGAATCAGGATAACTAACAGGGATTGAAATGTAATTGATTTCATATTTCTTTAGTAGATTTTCCTCATTAAAGACTGTGTTTGTAAAACTTTGATTCTCGTTTTCTGTTCTAAGGTTTATGAATAGCTTCACTCCTTCTGATTTAAGATATTTAATTGCTTCCAAGGTTGGTTGTCCTCCGAAATAATAATCACCAGCTTTATACATGCCTTTAAACTGCTCAACTTTTTGTGCAGAGTCTAATGCAGGTTTATCAGCGGAAACAGATTTAGATATTACAGGATTAATACAGAATAAACTTAACCATACTGCAATCATTGAGTAAGTAAAAATTGTTTTCATAGTGTTTGATTTTATCAATATTACTTATTTGAGTTGTTAATTGTCGTTAATGATTTGTTAAGCTTTCTTAATGAATTTTTAATAATTGTTAATGTATTATATAAAGAAGAGGCTATCCAAAAGACCTTAAGGTTGTTCACCCTTCGATAAACTCAGGATGACAACCTTCTGTTAATCATTTTGTCACACTGAGCCTGTCAAAGTGTAGGCAATAAAAAAGAGGCTTTTTGTAGCCTCTTCTATTTTATACAGATATTTATTAATTTGATTACTGAATTACAATCTTTTGTTTTATTTCCTTTTCATTAACTGAAAGTCGCAGAATATAAGTTCCTTTATCTGCATTAGGAATTTGAATTTGATAATTATTCAGATCGCTTGCAGTAAGTTGTTCGTTTAGAATGATTTTACCTGAAAGATCAATTAACTGTAACTTAATCAGCTCATTTCCTTTGGTTTCGTAATGCACATAAAATTTACCATTATTTGGATTTGGAAAGATTTTTAAGGATTTCTCAATTCTTTCTTCAATTCCTGTAGTTTCATTGACAGTAATATAAACTGTTTTTGATGCTTTATTGTAATTTGTTTCGTCTGTTGGAGTAAATTCTGCTTCCAATGACTGATCTGCTCCAACTTCGAGAATTGTACCTATATCTGGAGTATAAACAAAGGAGCCTGTTATTTCTGTTAAGGCATTTAATTGTGTTTCACTAAGTGCTGTACCATAAGTAATATCGGCAGGATCACTCCATGATATAACAGGATCTCCTTTTATACCAGTTCCGGTTATTGCAAAATTATACGGATTTTCATCATTGTCGTTGTTTGGAATATTTATATTTCCGTTTATTACTCCTGTACTTTCAGGCACAAAAGTGACAGTGAAAGATGTTGTTTCGTCAGATGTTAAAACAGTAAGTATTGGTTGAGTTATAGAAAATCCTATACCAGTTACTGTTGCGGTTTTTAAAATTAAATCTGTGGTACCTGTATTTTTTATTGTAAATGACCGAACCAAATCTTCATCATATTTTACATTTTCGAAATCGGTAAAATCATTTGAACTTGTTGTACTTTGATTATCAGGAATATCTGAAGAATTACCCTGGATATTAATTTCAGGGCCACCTATACTAAAGTTTTGTTCTATTGATATTTCTCCTTCTTTTAATCCGGTATCAAAGGCTTGAATACTCCAAGAGTAATTACCATCTGAAAGGTTTGAAAGTGTAATGCCGGAAGAATTATATTGTATATTTTCAATTTTTCTTACTAAGGTTTTACTTTTAGATTTCACAGGATCTTCCTTATATAAAAACAGATTATATGAAAGTCCGTCCTGTGGTGTTTCTGTATCTGTGGCTTTATCCCAGGTAAGGGTTACATCAGTTTCTGTTACACTGAACGAAAGATTATCTGGTGCTGCTGCGGGTTGATTCGGAGTGTCCGAATTATTACTGTAGAGTTTAATTTTGTTATCACCGAGATCATCCCAACCTGTTTGTAAAATATCCAGATCACCATCATTATCATAGTCACCCCATGAAACAGATCCTGCAAGATTTTCGAGATAAGCTAAGTTCAATGCTGTAAATCCGGTCCCATCATTTCGGTAAATTTGAGTAAAAGGTGATCCATTATATCCTGACAAAATAATATCCAGATCCCCATCATTATCATAATCACCACAGTCAGCGTAACCATAAGAAACTCCAGTAAATGTTCCTGTAAAAACTTCTGTAAATCCAGCACCGGTATTCTGGTATAATTTAGAAATTTTACCTGTATTACCGTTTCCTGTCAGAAATAAATCTAAATCGCCATCGTTATCGTAATCAAACCAGTTTACGGAACTAAAGTAAACATCTGTTAAGCTATTTGCATATACTTCGGTAAAACCACTACCCGTATTTCGATAAATTTTAGAAATACCACCAGAACTACTATTTCCTGTTAAAACTATATCTAAATTTCCATCATTGTCATAGTCTCCAAATGCAGTAGCTCCTTCTGAAACAGGTATTAAACTCCCATTGTAAATTTCACTAAATTCTCCAAGTCCATTGTTTTTAAGCAATTTAGATACTAAAGTGAATGATTCATTATAACCGGTTACTAATAAATCTTTATATCCATCATTATCAGAATCTCCTATGTCTTTAGAACCAACATATAATCCTTCCGGATTATTATTAACTTCGCCATAGTAATTGTTTTTATTTAAGAAAACTTTAGTGAATGGTGTACCCATACCCTCCAGTCCAGTTATTATAATATCTAAATCACCATCATTATCAAAATCTGCCCAATCGGCATATTCACCCTCTTTACCATTTAAGGCTATTTTATTTTCTGCTGTAAAATCAGATCCATTATTTTCGTAGATGGATACATAAAAAATAGTGTCTAAAAAATCAGTTAGTTTAGTTCCTTTAAAAAGGATATCAAGATCGCCATCATTATCATAATCGCCCCAAACAGCCGAAATTCCACCTAAACTTACTGTACTATCGGGTTCAACAACCGAAAAAAGATCAGCTTTAGCAGAAATTGTGTTTTGTGCATTTAGTGTAATGGTCAGGCAAATTAAAAATAATAAGACCGATAATAATTTTCCAAATGATTTTTTCATATTTAACAAGGTTATTTAACAATTCTATTTTAAAAAAAACAAATGTAGTAAAATTTGTTATTCATAAGATTGTTTTTAAAGAATTCAAAAAAAATCCTGGCTTTTACCAGGATTTATATTCACTTAAATGGTTTTGTATTTATTGAATCACAACTTTTTGCTTTATTTCTTTCTGATTTACAGTAAGTTTTAAAATGTATGTTCCCTTTGCAGCATTAGATAATTGAAGTTGATAATTTCCCAGATCAGATTTCGTGAGTTGTTTTTGCATAATAACTCTTCCCAACAGGTCAATTAACTGTACATCAACAGGTCCGTTTTCTTCTGATTGAAACTGAATATGAAGCACTTCTCTTGCAGGGTTAGGAAATACCGACAAACTCTGATTGCCAATAATATTTTCAAAACCGGTTCCTACAGGATCATAGTCAAGAGACATATCTTTAAAGTAGGTTTGATCTGCTGGGTCAACATTAAATGTGCTGCTCGATACTGTAAAGCCTACAGAATGTATAGGTCCCTGCGCATGTTGATCTGTGAATTCTATCCATATTTTATAATCACCATCGGGAACAAGTTCATTGCTTAAATTCTGGCAGTTCCAGGTAATAGTATGTGCCTGATGTGCTAATAGAGTTTCTCCTGTGGTAGCATCTGTTTCATCACCTCCGGATTGTACATTCCATGTGTACAGATATTGTTTTCGATCAACAGCCATTACTTTTTCATCGTAATGTTTTGCCATAATGTAAAAATCATATATGATAAAATGTGTTCATTTAATACCTGAAAATATCATCCGAATATATTTATTTAAAAACGAAATATGCCTCAAACTGGAAATTGATCATTTTTTGTCATAAATTTGATTAAACCTAATCAGAATGCTGTAATTATGAATAACTGGCATTTTACTCCTATTGCTATATTATATTTTATTGCTGCTGCTATAGCTTTTGCTTTATCGTTTATTGTCTGGAATATGAGAGATGTAAATGGTAAAAAACATTTTCGTTATTTAACCTTTTTTTCAGGTTTCTGGACTATCTCGTACACAATGATGTTTTTTAGTACCAATGCAAACATTAAATTAATTTTGCTTCGTTTTGAATATCTGGGAGTAATTTGTGCAGTGTTGTTTTGGTTGTTTTTTGTAATAAGTTATACTAATTCAGATAATTGGTTAACAAGACCGATTAAAATTTTAATTTTAATTATTCCGATTTTTACTTTTATTCAGGTTTTAACTTTTCAACAGCATAATTTTTTCTACATTTCTTTTGAATTTGTAGAATCGAATGGTTTTCTGGTTTCGAATAAAGTATACGGTCCGGGCTTTTATATCTGGATATTTTATTCATATGCAGTTATGTTTTCAGGTTGTTTCATTTTGCTTCGAAGCATATTGAAAATGCCTACGAGATTCAGAAGACAGTTGTTCCCTATGATTGCAAGTATTTTTGTTGTGCTTGCACCTAATTTTTTATATATAACCGGAAATAATCCAATTGAACCTCACGATCCAACTTGTCTTTCATTTGTAATAGTAGGATTCCTATTTTTCATGCTTATTTATTTCGATAATTTTTTAAATATTGTCCCAGTAGCATACAATTTGGTATTTAGAAGTACAAAAAGCGGTGTAATAATCATAAATGAAAATGGTTTGATCCTGGATGTAAACCCGGCTGCAGAAAAAATATTTGATATGGATCAACATGAAGTAGTTGGTTCATCTGTATTCAATTATTTGACAGACTTTAAAGAGGCATACGATAGTTTGCGTAATAATCAGGAATTTAGAGTTGAACTGGACTTTGCTCATAAAAATCGTTATTATGAATTAATTTCAGCCTCACTTAAAGATTATAAAAAAAGAATATTGGGAAGAATACTTGTATTTTATGACATAACAATTCGAAAGAGGGCTTTACATGAACTTGATGCTTATGCCCGAACCGTAGCACATGATTTAAAAAGCCCCATGAACTCAATACATGGATTCGCCCAACTGTTAAGCAATAGTAATAATCTGAATGATGAAGAAAAAATGTGTAGTGATTATATCTATAATGGAATTTTAAAAATGATTGATATCACGGACGGATTATTGCTATTATCGCAGGTTCGTAATCAGGAAGAAGTTGAAATTGAATCTGTTGATACCGGTAAATTAATAAGGAAAGTTACTGAAAGGTTAGATGGTCTGATAGAGAATTCTCAATGTGAAATAGTAATTGCAGATAAATGGCCTTTAGTTTTGGGCTATCCTATTTGGATTGAAGAAATATGGGCTAATTACATATCAAATGCTATTAAATATGGAGGTAATCCCCCGAAAGTTGAACTGGGATATACAGAAATGAAAGATGTTGTAAAGTTTTGGGTGAAAGACAACGGCAAAGGATTAACACCAGAGGAAATAAAAATGCTATTCAAAGAATTTTCTCAGCTTGAAAACAATAAAGATAAAATTATAGGGTATGGATTGGGTTTATCAATTGTGGAGCGAATAGTAAGTAAACTTGACGGAACATCCGGTGTAGAAAGTGAATTAGGTAAGGGGAGCTCGTTTTACTTTACTCTTCCTAAAAAATAGTTTATAAAAACTCTTGACTTATGTTAATTTCTATTTTATCTTTATTGCAAGTATGCCAATATTTTCTCTCATTAACATGTAATATTAACCGGTAATTTCTGATTTTAATTCAAAACAAATAGCCTATGTCACACGAAAAATCAAATCAAGACGGTAAGAAAAAGAAATCACCTCTAAAAAAACTTAAAGAAAAAAGAGCCGAACGAAAGGCTAAACGTGCAGAAGCAAAACATCACCGAAAACCAAGGCATAAACAGGCTACGGTTGAAAGTTAATAAATCCGGGTTTTAACCCGGATTTTCTTTAAAGAGTTATTATAATGTATTATTTTTTTAATAATGCTTTTATAAACTCATCTCCTTTTAACAAACCATAAAAGCCATTTTTAGTTGCTTCTTCATCATAACTCGTTACATTGTCGCAGCTTTCGTCCGGATGATAAATGATAAAAGGAACAGGATCATGAGTATGAGTTTTAAGTTCACATGGTGTTGGATGATCCGGAATTAATGCAATAGCAACATCTTCATCCATCTTTTGAGTTTCTTCCATAATATATTTTACAACTCTTTGATCCAAATATTCAATTGTTTTCTTTTTCAATTCGTGATCACCTTCATGACCGGCTTCATCACTGGCCTCAATATGCAAATAAACCAAATCTACATCTTTTAATGCTTCAACTGCAGCTTTTGCTTTGCCTTCGTAATTGGTATCATACAATCCGGTTGAACCAGGTACTTTGATTGCTTTCATCCCGGCATATTGACCAATACCATACAATAAATCAACAGCAGAAATCATCGCTCCTGATATACCATAAGATTCCTGTAATGTGCTCATTTCCGGCCTGTTTCCAGGAGACCATGGCCAAATAGAATTACCAGGATCTTTTCCTTCAGAAATTCTCTTTTTATTTACAGGATGATCTTTTAAAATTTCCTGTGATTTTAATATTAAGTTATTCAGAAGATTAGATGTTGTTTCATCACTATTTTGTGCTTTTATTAAAACATCTTTGAACGGAGTCCCCGGAACATCATGAGGTGGTGTACAATCGATATTCGATTTCCCATTCTTAATTACCAAAAGATGACGATAACTAACTCCCGGATATAGCTTAATTTCATCAGTTTCAATTTCTTTTTGAAGACTTTCGATTAATTCATGTGCTTCTTCGTTACTAATATGACCCGCAGAATGGTTTTTTATTTTTTCATCTTCTATACAGATTAAATTACATCGCATGGCCATATCATTATCATCCAAATCAATACCCATACTTGCAGCTTCGAGTACTCCTCTTCCCTGGTAAACTTTTTTAACATCATAGCCTAAAACAGCCATGTTTGCAATTTCACTTCCTGGAGGCATATCTTCAGGAACAGTAACTAATTTTCCACATCTCCCCTTTTTACAGAGTTCATCAATATAAGGAGTATTAGCAGCCATTAAAGGAGTTTTATTTCCAAATTCTTTAATTGGATAATCGGCCATTCCATCTCCAAGAATTATTATATGTTTCATTTGTGTGTATTTGTTATTTGAAACTTGAAATTTGATTATTAACTAACAATAATTATTTATAGTTGTTTATCAAATAAGCTTTAAAATCAGAATATTTATTCTCAAGATTATCACAATATTCTTCTTTATTTTCCAATCCTTCAAGACTTGGTGGTAGTTCAGGTTCAAATTTTAGAATTTCAATTATTTCTTCAGGAAATTTTGCAGGATGAGCAGTTTCGAGTGAAATACATAATTGGTCTTTATCTACATTAAATTTCTTGCAATATTCCGTCAAACCTTTCCAACCAACCGACCCATGAGGCTCAAGCAATAAATTGTGTTTGTTATGCGCTTCTTTTATCATTTCTTTCGTTTCCTTATCGCTAACACTAATAGAGTAGATATCGTCTCGCATTTTAACCATATCAGGTATTTGAGAAATCCCGCCTTTTTCATCCATTACGCCATCATACAATGCAACCAATCGTGCTAAATTGCTTGGATGACCAACATTCATAGCGCTTGATAGACAGTTTTTAGATGGTTCTATTTTATTGTATTTTCCTGTTTTTAAAAACGTAGGAAACTCATCATTTTCATTTACTGAAATAATGAACTTTTTGATTGGCAATCCCATATGTTTAGCAAAAATACCACCCATCATATCTCCAAAATTCCCTGAAGGAACTGAGAAAACAACATCATCGTTTTCTTCTCCTTTTCTTAGCCTTGAAAAAGAATAGAAATAATAAACAATTTGAGGAACTAATCTTCCAATATTTATTGAGTTTGCCGATGATAAATTAAGATAATCCAAATCTGAATCGGCAAATGATTCTTTAACTAAAGCCTGGCAATCATCAAACTTTCCTTTAAGAGAAATAATCTTAATATTTTCACCTAAGGTGGTCATTTGTTTACGCTGACGATCAGTTACTTCGCCATCTGGGAATAATACTGCAACCTGAATATTATCAAGTCCATAAAAAGCATTTGCAATAGCACTTCCTGTATCTCCTGAAGTGGCTGTAAGAATTAAAAGCTTTCTATTTTCCTTTTTAAGGTAATAATTCATGAGTCTCCCCATCATTCTGGCAGCAAAATCCTTAAATGATGCAGTTGGACCCTGATCAAGTCGCATTACATATTTATTTTCAAATCCTTTCTCTAATGGAACAGGAAAATTATAAGCATCTTTAACCAATGCAAATAGCTCTTTATCATCAATTTGTCCAACTAAAAATTTTCTTATTACTTCAAAAGCTATCTCGTAGTATTCCTTTTGCGAAAAACTTTTAATTTCTTCTTTTGAAAAAGCAGGAATTTCCTTTGGCATATAAAGTCCTTTATCTGGCGCTATACCTTTTAGTAAAGCCTCGCTAAAAGTAACTTCGTTTGCATGCAGATTAGTTGAATAGTATTTTATTGATTCCATTTTATTAATAATTTATAATTGATCGTTTATACATTTAGCCAGTCGTTTAACAGCTTCTGTTAGTTGATCTTGTGAACAAAATGAGAAATTTAATCGCATATTATTTCTTGCATGATTTTCACCAAAGAACTGACTTCCGGGTACAAATGCAACTTTATATTTTATGGCTTCAAAAAATAACTTGTCAGTATCAATTTTTTCGGGTAATGTTAACCATAAAAATAAACCACCTTCTGGTTTAGTCCATGTTACACCAGTACTTTCAGGAAAATATTTACTAAGGGTATTTAAAAAGCCATTTAGTTTTTCTCTATAGTATTTAATAGATTTCTTTATATGATTATCATAATTCATATCTTCGAGAAAAGCTGTACAAATATCCTGGTTATATTTTGGAGTATTAAGAATATTTCCTTCTTTTATGTAAGTCATTTTCTCAATTACCTCTTTATTCCCAATATTAAAACCTACACGCATTCCAGGGCAAAAAATCTTTGAGAATGTATATAATCCAATCACATTTTCGCCACCGCGTTTTTGATCGAGACTGAATATCGCAGGAATTGTTTCTCCATAATATCTTAAATCTCTATACGGACTATCTTCAATAATTGGAATATCAAATTCATAACTTAGATCTAAAAGTGCTTCTCTTTTCTTGAGAGACATTGTAATTCCTGTTGGATTTTGGAAATCAGGTACAACATATATAAACTTAGGCTTTTGTCCTGTTTTCTGTAATTCTATAATTTTCTGTTGAAATCCATCAACATTAGAACCATCTTCCTGAATATCAATTCCCACAAATTTTGGTTTTTGCATTTGGAATGCAACTACAGCACCTGCAAATGTTGGTCTGTCAACTAAAACAATATCATCAGGGTTCAGAAAAAGTCTGCCCGTTATATCTAAACTTTGCTGGCCAGAAGTAGTTATAAGGATATTTTCAGCTGTTACATTTATATTATCCCGTTTTAAATACTTAATAATTGCGTTTATTAACGCAGGTTCGCCCGGAATAGCTGAATATTGCATTATTTTATCAATATCGCTATTTAAGGATTTTTCGGAAGCAATTTTAAATTCTAATTTCTGGAATATATCCGGTGAAGGTAAACCTCCGGCTAAAGAAATTATCTCTGGATCAGCAAGGTATTTCAAAGTTTTACCAATAGGATAACCTTCATAATCCTTTATATTATCAGAATATTTGGAATACCAATCGTTATTCATAGTATAAAATTTAGATAATAACCCTGATGAAAGTATCATCAGGGTTATTTAGATTAATATGATGTTTTTCCAAAAACAGGTTTAATACCTTTTTTCATCATTTCAATACCATCTCTTGATGCCTGAAGTGATTTATAATAAATAACATCACCAATTTTCTCAGAAGCTTCATCTCTTTCTTCATCTGAAAGAAAATATGCAGCCATAGTATCCATTTCACGTGCAGTTCCGTCACTTTCATATTTATAAGTCATGTTGGTTCCACTATTCAGAACATCATAAGCATGATTTGTCCAGTTGAAATTCGGCATTCCTAAATCAGGATTAATATAAATATGAGCTGCAAGACTAATGCCTTTTATTCCGCTTGCATCAAGCTCTTTAGCACACTGAATAAATGTTTCTGCTGTTGTTCCGTTGCCAATGTTGATTTCATAAATTGGCGAAGTATTATCTTCACGGATATATTCATTTATAATATTCAATAACATTCTGAACTGCATAGTATTTTGCGTTGCAAGAAGCATTGATACTTTAAAGTTAAGATTTGGAATATCTCTTCCAAAATAGCATGCTGCAATAATAGAACTCCAACTTGGATTTAAGAAGAAATCGGCTCCATTTTCTTTGGCAGTTCTAGCAACTCCATCAAGGTAGAAAATATGATTATTATTGGCTACTTCAATTCCACCAAAATTTCCAAACGGAGTACCCTGATTTTTAAGAATAAGGTTTGAAAGACCATCACCAAGCGATGCTCTGTCGAATTTTTCTCCAGTAACTTTTTCAAGCTCAAGAAATCTGGTTTCAGGATGTGGAATACCAATTAAATTTGTGCTGCAATATTTAGATGTTTGCATTATATTCTCTGTCATAGCTAATGTAGCCATTAAATCGCCACTATACACATAATGATCTGTAAGAGCAACAACAGAAATCATTTCGGCAGGCACAAAACACGGCTCAGCATCAATAGATGTTTTAGCCATTCTTTTCATGCATTGATGAGTAACTTTGGCGCCTTGAAATCCAGAAACCTGGCTTGTAGCAATTCCTTTGCTCGGATCATAAGTAACACCAATTTTCTTTTCTAAATCAGTAAATTTTGGAAACATTTTAACAAGCTTCTCTGCATCTTCCAGCATTTCGCCATAGCCTTTATTTGCAAGAATATTTTTTCTTGTTTTGTAATCACGCATCTTTGCGATAGTTGAATTAATATGGTTTACACCACCGTGAAACTCAAGTAAAGCATCAATGGATTTTAAATCAGCGTTAGATAATAATTTGTACTTCATGATTGCAGTTTTTAGAATGTTTTTAGAGCTAATTAATTTTTAATTCAAGAACTAAACATATCAATAATCTACGTAATAATCAAGTTTTATTTACAGATCAATTGATGATACTTCGTTTTGGTTACAGTTCGTTACTTCATTGTATATTATCAACTTAATATGTAAGCAATTTAATAAAAGTAAATATAAATATTTGGAATTTTAAATTGAATTTATATGACTCTTGTTAAAGCTATTTTTGCAATGACCTTAGATTACTATATTTTGTCTATTTGTCGGCGCACAATTTTCCTTGAAAGTTTATCAACTTCTCGATTATAATTTGCTGTTTCTGAGCTCTTTTGATGTGCTTTTACTTTAATAAACTCAATATCTGAAGATTCTAACAGATTTATGAGTTTTTGAATTAAATCGACGTTTTGAATCGCTTTTCCCGATTTAGTTTTAAAATTATTGGAAACCAATTTCTTTTTTCTTAAAGGAATTCGTTCAACGTACTGACTATCAGTGAAAATTTTGATTGGAATAGATTTAGAATGATGTTTTTTTACATTTTCAACAGCTTTAATTACAGCAATTAACTCCATTCTGTTATGCGTCGTATTTGTTTCTGCTCCTTGTAAAACAAGCTTTTCTTCAGTATTAAAGATAATTGCAGCCCATCCTCCTATTTTGTATTGAGGATTGCAGCTTCCGTCGGTATATATTTTTATAACTTTATTTTGCAACAGTTTTACTTATTTGGATTAAATGGAAAGCATAGTAGAGGATAAATATTATGCAAAATATATTGTTGTGCTTCATTAATTCTTTTTATCTCATCACGAATTTTTTCATGTTCAGTATAGTGTGAGTGTTTATAGGATATGGGATAATCTACTGCATAATAACCCATTTCAAATTCCATGGTTTTTATTTTGTTTTTAGCCAGTTCTAAAGCTTCTTGTTGTTTTTCTAATGTAATATGTTGTTTTTCGTCAAATAAGAATCCAGATTGTTCTTTTTCAAGTACTTCTACCCTTCTTTTCATCAACTCTAATTCCTTATGATAAAACTGAAGCTTGTTTTTCCATAGTTTATACTCAAAATCAAGATCTAATATTTCAATATTTCCATCTTTCATAATGGTGTAATTTTGATTTATTCAAATTTATAACATTTAAAGAAGAAAATAAATAGTTAATCTTAATGTATGTATCTTTGATGAATCACAATTCAAAGAAACTTAATGCAAAAATACGATACTATTATTGTTGGTGGTGGCGCTGCTGGATTAATGGCGGCTGGCCATTCTGCTGAATTAGGTTCTAAGGTACTTGTTTTAGAGCGAATGAATCGACCCGGAAGAAAGTTAGGCATTACGGGCAAAGGTCGTTGTAATATTACCAATACAGCTTCTATTGATGAATTTATGAGACTTGTACTACCTAATGGCAGATTTCTTCGCTCTTCGTTTTCTAATTTTTTTTCAGATGATTTAATAGATTTTTTTAACAGAATCGGCGTTAAAACTATTGTAGAACGTGGTGGGAGAGTTTTTCCTGAAAGTGGAAAAGCCGTTGAAGTTGTTAAGTTGATGACAAAATGGTGCGAAAAAAGTGGTGTTGAAATTAGAACCAATTTTAGGGTTAAAGATTTGATTATAGAAGATGATTCTGTTACTGGTGTTCGTGGAATTGAAGTTAATAGCAGTAAAAAATCTGAAATTTATGCAGATAAGGTAATTATTGCTACCGGAGGTGTTTCGTATCCTGCAACAGGATCAACAGGTGATGGATATGAGTTGGCAAAATCGGTTGGACATAAAATAAATCCTGTTTGGCCTTCATTAGTGCCTTTAGAAACAGAAGGAACAAAAGCAAAGCAATTAAATGGTCTGGAATTAAGAAATATAAGAGGAACTGTATGGATTGATGGTAAAAAAGCGGGTGAAGATTTTGGCGAAATGAGCTTTACTGAGTTTGGAATAACTGGTCCTATTGTGCTAACATTAAGCAGAATGATTGTTAAGGCAATTAATGAAAATAAGGATATTGTTTTTAGTATCGATCTGAAATCAGCTCTTGATGATAAAAAGCTTGATAACAGACTTTTACGCGACTTTAACGAAAAAGGAAATGAATCATTCAGAAATATATTAAACGGATTACTCCCAAAAGTACTGATTCCTGTTTGTATTCAGGAAACAAAAATTGATTCAGATAAAGCCGGACATCAGATTACATCTAATGATAGAAAAGAATTAAGAAAATGGCTTAAGAATTTTAGTTTTAAAGTTACCGGATACAGACCATTCGAAGAAGCTATTATCACTGTTGGCGGTGTTAATACGAATGAAGTAAACCAAAAAACAATGGAATCTAAGTTTAAAAAAGGTTTGTATTTCGCAGGTGAAATACTTGATTTAGATGCTCCTACAGGTGGATTTAATCTGCAAATTGCATTTTCAACAGCATGGACTGCTGCACAGAATTATTAGTTTTTTTGAAAAACAGTTTTTAATTGTCATTCCTGACGAGTGAAACGAAGATCAGGAATCTCGTAAATATAGATTCCCGCCTTCGCGGGAATGACAAAAAGGTTCAGGTTGGATAAATGTAATATTTTAAAGCATTTCAAATTAGATTACTTCTATTCCGGTAAGCTTACAAAAGTATTTTAATAGTTTAACGTGATCTCCCGGTATAATCAAGTGATGATTCCCTAAAGGATTTTCTTTTAGTTTTTGGATATCAGCTTTTGGTATTTCTATTTTAATTTGAGTTCTGCATGAGTCTTCTCTTTCTGGTCTTTCCACAATTTGACCATAAGATATAAATGCCTTTGATAATGCATTGTTTAACCTGAATACAGTTGCATTTTCTGCTTTGAATTTACCCTGAACAGCAGTCCCTTCACCAGTTTCAAAATGTGTATTGATTTTATAATCAGAAACTAAATTGGTTGCAATAGTGCAGTGTGCAAAAAAGATCTTATTTTCTTCCAATGAAGCAAGGTTAGCCATCCATGGAACCTGACCTGTAAGTTCTTTAGCAATAAGCTTTCCTGTTATGCTTGTAATATCTCCTTCACAACCCGAAGCAAATCCTTCTGTATTTAATTTCGATAAAGCTAAACAAGCTGTTACTGCATTTTCCCTGACAAGTGGAAAACATTCTACTGTTATTGCATCTACTTGTTTCTGTTTAATAATATCCTGTAAGAGGTTAAAAACTTTAGAAGAATCTTCCAGATTGAAACCTGAATTTTTAAAATGATTTAGAAAAGCAGTATTTACAGGGTATTCAGAATATTTAGGGAAACTATTCCATGCTATCTTTTCAAGTTGTAAACCAAATTTATTATTAAGTATTTTTTTATCAATATCTGATGCTATAAGCCATTCTGAGACTTCTCCAATTAATCCAATTTTATAATTATTTAGTTTACTTAAAGCTTTCGTACATTTCAAATAATGATTCAGTTTAGTTTGCAAATCTTTCTCATTATCAATATTATATAAAACAGAATCTATTCTTTTTTGATTACAATAAGCTTTAATTTCAGATGCAGCAGCGTAACTGTTGTTTTCTGTTATTGCCAATATGAGAATTTGCTTTTTGTCTTTTAAAAGATTTTTAGCCTGATTTTCTGACCCACCTGTAATAATAAACAGAGTATCAGGATTTTGATTAGTTATTTCTATACTGAAATCTGTAAGTTTATTTCTTAAAATCTGTTCACCTCTTGATATGATTTCCTTAGAAGCTCCAGGGAAAGCAATCAGTTTAACTTTTAATGTATTCATTAATTTTATTTAAAAAGTTTACGAAGTAAAGATGGTGATAAATAAAGTAAAATCAATACTAACAGAATGATAATAATGCCCGAGCTAAGCCATTTTCCAAAGCTTAATCCCCATTTTGGAATCAGATTCTTTAATGATAAACTTTTATAATATGGTTTCGGGGCTTCCATTTCAGGTAAAATCTCTGAAGGTATTTGTATATCCCAGCTTCCTACCACAAAAAGAGGCATAAGAAAGGTATATTCAACCTGCTCGTCGAACTTTTTATTACCAAAAAATCCTTTTTGTCTTGATCCTATATTTGCAGAATACAATTTTATAAAATACTCTTTATTCCAAATGTTTTCGTTTTTAACATTCTCTAAATCAGTTAAAACATTGAGAATTGATTCGTCCAAATTATTTGATAAAGGATTATCATCTTCAAAAGCTTTATGATATAAAGGCGCTGCCATTCCTTTGTAGGTTTGTAGATGAATCTTATTTTCGTCTTTAGGACGTTTAATGAGTTGTTGGCAAAATACTGCTCCAACTGCAATATCGGGCATTTCTGTTTGGGTGTTATCTGTATTTATATACCATGGCGAAGCATTCGGGTTTACCTCCAAAACAAATGTAATATCGCTATACAAATGATTCTTATATTCTTCTTTATTTTCAAGATCGTTCATTGAAACATATCTTCGGGAGTCTTTATACCAGTATCCAGGGTAAATTCGCTCATTTAAAGTAGATTCTGTAGGATCAATCTGAGGTTTATCTCTATCTGCAATAACGGTTATATTAACAGTAAAAGTAGTTAACCATAATTGCATCTCAACAAACTTATTTTGTACACCTAAACTATCGATAATAAGACGTTTTTTATACGTTCTGTATGGTTTAGGCTTATTATCTATGCCTAATTTAATTAAGGACTCAAAAGCCGATTTTTCTGGCTCATAATATGCAACTGGTCCAACTGCTATTTCTATATCGGGTAAACCAAACATCGGATGATCCGGATCGAGTTTAGCACTATTGCAATTATATGTGTAATAAGGCTTTTTGCTTTTTTGACGAAAAATACTATCATATATCTGAATTCCAGCCAGTTTTACTTCAGCACCTTCAAAATTTGAGCCTATGCAATCGTCAACACGAATAGATTTTTGCTCATCAAACTGGATTTTATATTCATCATCCAACTGATCAATAATTTCATTGTACTTTTGTTCTGTATCAGCCTTATAATTTTCAATATATTCCTGATATTTAGGATTTTGCTTTTTATTAGCTAATTCATCAAAATCAATGATAATCCCTGTAATCCAGATTAATGCAATTATTGCAATTGCCCATGTTATTTTCTGTTTCATTATGTTATAATTGAATTAGGAACTGAATATTTATCAAGTTCTTTAGAAATTTCTATAGCTTCTGTAATAATATTCTCTGGGTAATCGTTTATTTCAAGAATTTTAATAGCGTTTCTGTTCTTTAACTTTCCATCCTTTAGTTTATAGTCGAAATCAATTGATTTGTCATCTACTTTTTCGCTAAAATGGTACAATTCATATTCATCATTTAATAAATCTGCCAATTCAATGTCGTGTGTTGATACAAAAACAATATTATTTGTATTATTTAATGTTGATAAAACAGCTTTCCCTGCGGAAATACGCTCTACGGTATTAGTTCCTTTGAATAATTCGTCAAGTAAAAATAAATTCGGCTTTCCATTTATACTTTCTTCAATCATTTTTTTAATAGTTAAAACCTCTTCAAAATAGTAACTTTTATCATTCATTAAATCATCACTAATTCTAATAGCTGAAAATACCTGCATATACGGCATCGAAAAATGCTCTGCAAAGCAAGTATTTAAAGTTAACCCAGTAATTACATTAATACCAATTGTTCGTATAAATGATGTTTTACCTGACATATTTGAGCCTGTTAGCAATATTGATTTCTCATTCACTTGAATGTTATTACTTACACAATCTATAATTAAAGGATGATATGCTTTTTCTGCAATAAGTTGCTTTTGTGTTTGACTTATTTGTGGTATACAATACCCATTCTCGCTTACTCTTAAAGAGGCTATAGATATTAAAGAATCTATTTCACCTATAAACAAATACAAGTCTTCAATTTCTTTTCTTTTAGTATCTAATCGCTTTAAAACTCCAAACAATAATAAAGGTTCTATTAAAAAAAGAATTTTGAAGAGTTCTAATATCATCCAAAAAAGTGCCTGAAATTCTCCTTGAATATTAGATTCCAATTTAAAAAATAGCATTCGGTTTCTAATCTTATTAATAACTTTTACAGATTCAATAAGCTTAGGATTCAATTCTTTTAATTTATTGAAATCAAATAATTTTTTAGCAATGTTTTTTAATCTCAAAAGTTGTGGTAATGAGCTTAAGTATTGATATAAATTCTTTTTATTCCAATAATGAATTACAATATTTACAATAAATACAGATAGTAAAACAAAAATTAGTTGTGGATTAAAAAATACAAAAATTAATGATAAAATAACTGTAAACGATAATACCGGAACCACAAAAAACCATTTTGGAGGCTTTAAATGCTCATCTTGAAAAAGTGAAGTTATGTAGTAAGTGCCAAAGTCGTCTAATTTTGATAATTTAGATTGTATAGAAACTCTGAATTCCTCATTGTTAATGAATTCGCCAATTATTTTTTCTTGAATATTAACACTTTCAGATTTTAAAGGAATTGTTCTTAACTTATTGTAAATGAATTGTTGACCTACTTTAGAGTTTGTCCTGTCGATAAACATGAATAATTCCTGAAAATCTAAATCATTGCATGTTTTATCAGATAGAATTTGAAAGTTTTCCGTGTGTTCTTTTTTCCGAAAATATCTTTCAATCGATTCAAAATCGAAAGAATCATCTTTTAATTTACCAAAATTATTTATAAGCTTTTGCTTTTTATTCTTACGATTCAAAATCATTTTTTAGGGCAATAAATTAGAGTTTAACATAATCTTTTTGGTCAGTCTCTTTATTTTTATACTTTTCAATAATCTGAAATAAATCTTCTTTATGACGCAGATTTCCAAATCCTAATTTCCCTTCAGATGGAAGAATTAATTTGAAAAAGTTAGAAAATCGTTCTGAAATAAAACTTAGCGGAAATAAGACTACGACCAGCGAAACAAGAATTTCTGAGCTCATAGAAAGATTTTAAATTAATATCAGAATTGCAAATTTAAGATAAAATCTTTTTTTAAGCTATCCAAATTGAAATTAGATATTAATTTAATTTATCCTTAAATATCTTCTTGAATTTATCCAGTTTAGGAGTGATTACAAAATTGCAGTAAGATTGAGTTTTATTGTTATTGTAGTATTCTTGATGATAGTCTTCAGCCTTATAAAAAGCCTCAAATTCACTAATCTCAGTTATTATTGGATTATCGTAAATTTCGGCTTTATCCAGTTTTTGTTTAAATGTTTCAGCTAATTCTTTTTGATCATTGCTATGATAAAAAATTACTGATCTGTATTGTGTTCCTACATCAGTTCCCTGTTGGTTTAGTGTGGTTGGATCGTGTGTCTGCCAGAATACTTCCAGTAAATCGGTAAAACTTAGTAATTCCGAATTAAATTTTACCTGAATAACTTCAGCATGACCAGTTTGTCCACTACAAACTTCATTATAAGTAGGATTTTTAACTTCACCTCCTGAATAACCTGATGTTGCAGACTCTACTCCTATTAATTGCTGAAAAATTGCTTCTGTACACCAAAAACAACCCGATCCAAATGTTGCAATTTCCATATTTTTTCTGTTTTGTGAATATAACTCAGAGTTAAAGAAAAGTGTAAAAATAAAAACAAATAATAACTTTTGATATTTCATTACTTCTTTTTTTATAATAACACTAATGATGAATGAATGTTTATACAATAGTTTGTATTTTTAACTTCTTAATTGAAAATAAATGAACTTCAGAGAACAATTATTAGCGGAACTTTCAAAGAGAAATACAGTTTACATGGCATCTGTTATTGGAACAGATAAAAAACTCTTTAAAGAGATGTTTGAGTTAATATTAACCAATGAAGAATATGTTTCAGGTAGAGCAGCTTGGGTAATAGAGCATGTTTGGCTTGATTATCCCAAAATGATAGAACCATATATTAACGACATGATTGATTTTTTGCCTAAATCAAAATATGATAATCAGAAAAGACATTTTACTAAAATTTTGTCAACAAGAGATTTAAGAGAATTAGATGAAGAAAGACTTGGAATTTTAATCGATAGATGTTTTACATGGCTTGAAGATCCTATTTATCCTACTGCTGTTAAAATGTTTTCGATGCAAATTATTTATAATTATGTTGAAATTGAACATGTTATTGCAACAGAATTGATCGCAATAATTGAAAATCAGTTTAATGACAGTACTCCTGGCTTTAAAAACCGAGGTGGAAAGTTACTACGAAAGCTATATAAATTGGTGGATTAGGAATTATTATTTCAAATTGATAAATATACATATCTACATATTGCAATTTAAAATATTTCTTCTACTTTTGCAGACGTTTTTAAATTAAAAAATCAGAGTAATGAGAAATATTGTTGTAAACGAAAATTTTTGTCCACAGAATCACCCATGTCCATCAATGAGAATATGCCCAGTTGGAGCAATAACACAAAAAAGCCCTTTTGAGGCTCCTGTGATAGATTATTCTACATGTACAGGTTGTGGAATATGCACAAGGTCGTGTTCGGCATTTCAGTGTACAAATTGTTAAAATAAGAAAGCCGGTTAGTACCGGCTTTCTTATTTATTTAGCTTCCCAAAAGCATCGCTTTGGAGAAATTATTTGATCATTTTCTTTAAGGATTTTCATTGCTTTATCAACTTCCTTTTTATCCAAACCGGTTAGTTCTGTAATTTCGCCGGCTTTTAGAGCCTTGCCTGCTCCTTTCATTGCATCTATTATCTTTTGTGTTGTTTCCATATAACATAAATTTAACGATTATTAAATTGTTCGTTAGGTAAAGATAGTAACAATCATAATGTATTAGTTAACTACTGAATATATAGTATTTTAACAAAATTTAATTTTAATATACGAAATTAGTCGTAGTTAAATTTGGAAGTACGAAATTAATCGTATATATTTGTAGTACGAAATTATTCGTAATGCAGCAAATGGTATAATTAATCGTCTTTAATTTATGAGTATGAAAAAGTATAATCCAACAGAAACAGAGTTAGAAATTTTACAAATATTATGGAAGTCCGGACCTTCTACAGTAAGATTTATTAACGACAAACAAAATGAGAATAAAGAAGTTGGTTATACTACTACTTTAAAAATTATGCAGATTATGGCAGAAAAAGGTGTGCTGAAAGTGAATAAAGATAGCCGCCAGCATATCTACACTCCTGCTCTTGACGAAGAAGAAACTAAAAATAAGTTATTGGATGGATTTTTGAAGAAAACTTTTTCAGGTTCTGCAATGAAAATGGTTATGCAAGCTTTAGGTAATCACAATCCATCGCAACAAGAGCTTGATGAGATTAAGAATTTGATAAATGAAATTGAAAACCAGTCTGCCAACAGGCAAGATAAATCGAAGTAATAATGAGAATATTATCTGAATTGCTAAATGATAGTATAGTAAATGCAATTGGCTGGACTATATTTCATATACTCTGGCAAGGATTCGTGTTAGCTGCACTAACTGGTGTTTTACTGCGTATTTTAAGTCACAAATCATCACAGATAAGGTATTTAATTGCATTAAGCGCACTTCTGATTATTGTTGGATTGTCTGTGTTTAATTTCACTGACAATTATAAAAGTAGTAGTTTATCTCTTAATCAGGATGAAGTTGCTTCTAACGAAACCGTTAATTCCTTTAAGTTACCTCTTGAAGTTTTTTCTAATTTGGATAATGAGATACCCGATTCAGGTATAATAAAACGTATTTTCAATGGTATTGATAATTTATCAGATTACTTTCCTTTGATAGTTAGTTTATGGTTTATCGGAGTTATTATTTTTTTAATCAGATTTGTTTTTAGTTATTTGTATACAAGCAGATTGCGAACTGTAGGAGTATTTGATATTCAGGGTGAATGGTTAAAGAAATTCAATAAAATAAAGAATAAACTTAATGTAAAACGAACAGTTCGTTTTATTGAATCAACTTTAATAAAAGTGCCAGTTGTTTTAGGCTATTTAAAGCCTGTTGTATTAATCCCTGCAGAAATATTGTCAGGAATGCCTATGAATCAAATTGAGGCTATTATTGCTCACGAATTAGCTCATATCAGACGAAACGATTATATCATTAATGTAATTCAAACAATTATTGAAACGGTGTTCTTTTTTCATCCGGCTGTTTGGTATTTATCATCAAAAATTAGTAACGAACGAGAGAATTGTTGCGATGATATTGCTTTGACAGTTTGCGATGGATCACTTGTTTATGCAAAAGCACTTGTTTCGATACAGGATTTAAGCTTGAAAAAGCACTATGCTGCAGTGGCTTTTTCAGGAAGAAAAAAACATTTGTTAAACAGAATTAAACGTATGATTATGAAACCAAAAGGAAAATCAAATTTTACAGATAAAATTATTGCTGCAACTATTATTTTGTCAGCAATAATAGCTTTATCTTTTACATATAAAGCTGAATATCCTATGGAAAAGGATATGTTACATGAAATTAATGAACCTAAACCTGTTGAAAAGGTAGAAATATCTGAACCTTCTGTTCCTACCTTACCTGCTATTGTCGACAAAATTGTAGCACCTGAGAAAATTGTTTTTAAGGATACAACTGATGACTTTCACATTCGAGGCGAACATTATGATATAGATAATAATACCATTAGAAAAGTTACTAGAACAAAAGATGGTAAAAAGGAGGAAATGAAATTTACTCTTAAAAATGGTAAAGTTACAGAGTTGTACATTGATGGTAAAGAGGTTCCTGAAAGTGAATATGAAAAATATCAATCGGAAATAGATGAAATAATTGATGATTTGAAAGATGCAAAAATTGATATTAGGGAAGCTATTCATGATATTGAAGATATTGACCTAGAAGAAATACAACTGGAACTTCAAGAGGCTATGAAAGATGTTCATGTTGATATTGAGGAAATTCAAAAAGATATAGTAAGAATAATGGAGGAAACCCAGGAAATTAATACTGAAAAGATTCTTGAGGAATATGAGCAAAGTATTAAGAAAATGAAAGAAAGTATCGATTTACAGAAGGAAATGGAAAAATGGGAAGAATCTTTGGGTAATTTAGAAATAGAATTATTTGATTACGATGAGTTTATTGAAAAAATATCTTTAATAAATAGTAAGATAGATGATATTGATACTGAAGAATTAAGAAAACAAATTAATGAATCAATTAATACTATTGATGTTGAAAAGATAATGAAGGAGCTGGAAAAGACACATGATCACTTGTCGGAATTAGAAAAAGAAGAAATTTTGTATCAAATGGATCGTTCCGTAGAAATGTCTGAACAAAATGATATACACAAAGCATTAGAAGAGCTGGAAGAGAAACTTGAAGAACTGGAAAATCTTGAGTTAGAGGAAAAATAATCTAAATTTTAAGCTATAAAAAACGCCGATCTAAAATAGATTGGCGTTTTGTTTACTTATAAATGATTAACTAGTAGCAAGGAAGATTTTCTAAAAGTGTTTGGTAATATGCTTTATCAGTTATTCCATCGCAATTTACATAATCTTCAAGGGCATTTTTATAGGTAATACAATTTGCGTCAGAATCATCAAGAGCATAATCCTGTGCTGCTGATGTAACTTCTACAAGTTTTTGAGCACAAGAAACAGGATTATCTTTTGAACAAGAGCTAGTTAAAATGGCAGTTGCAAATAAAGGTATTGCAATTAGTGATAGTACTTTTTTCATATTTTATGGTTTTTAAGTTAGAATATTATTACAAATTAGAAATTAAATTGTTTAATTCCCTAAGTTAAAAAAAGTAGCTGTTATTTTAAATCTATTTGTAAGAGAAT
Organism: Bacteroidales bacterium; assembly: GCA_030637515.1. Lineage (GTDB taxonomy): Bacteria > Bacteroidota > Bacteroidia > Bacteroidales > UBA12077 > UBA12077. The sequence goes on along the minus strand of DAOWGM010000073.1, from coordinate 67,090 downwards.
TGATTAATACTACTCCTGAGTTATATTTTTACCGCAATTAGAGCAATATTTATCTTGTGGATTTTTAATTTCTGATCCACAGTTTACGCAATGTGCTTTCTCTTTTTGCAGATTGTGTTTAGTTATTTCTGCAGAAACTATTCCGGTTGGAACAGCAATAATTGCATATCCAATAATCATGATAATGGACGAAATAAACTGGCCTAAGGGTGTTATGGGTGAAATATCACCGTAACCAACTGTTGTAATAGTTACAATTGCCCAATAAATACTTCGAGGAATGCTATCAAAACCACTTTCTTCGCCTTCAACCACATACATTACAGCACCAATAATTATTACAATATTTAAAATAGCAAATAGGAATACTCCGATTTTACGAAAACTGGCTTTTAATGCTATAATAATAAGTTCGCCCTGATTTGTGAAATAATTTAATTTGAAGATTCTGAACACACGTAATAGCCTTATAGCTCTTATCACAATAAGAAAGTGCGTTCCAGTGAGAATCAAGCTAATATATGTAGGAATAATCGATAATAAATCGACTAATCCAAGAGTACTAAAGATATATTTGAATGGTTTTGGAGAAACCCAAATTCTGGTAAAATATTCTATGGTAAATAAAATGGTAAAAACCCATTCGGAGTAAACAAAGAATGCTGTGTATTCAGCTCTTAATGATTTTAAGCTTTCAAATATTACTATTGTTATACTGAATAATATTGCCCAAAGCAGAATAATGTCGAATAAACGACCCATTTTAGTATCAGTACCAAATATAATTCTGTTAAGCTTATTCCTGAAGGATTTCATAATTCACCTGAAATTTTGCATTTGTACAAATTTAGGTAAATTTTTATGCCTTAAAAATATCGGGTCGTGAATAGTGTCCGTTTACATCAAAATCGAACTTGCTTTTAATTAATTCTTTGTCTGTTAAGTCTGCATACAGAATACCTTCGGTATCAAACAATGGACCTGCTAATACTTTTCCATGTGGCGATACAATAACACTTCCTCCCCGGCTCATTATTTCAGGCTGCTCTTTTAATTGTTCCTGTAATTCTTCTGGATACATTTCTTTAGTAACGAATTGATTACATCCTAAAACATAACATCTTCCTTCGCCAGCGACATGAACCATGCTTGATTGCCATGTATCACGGTTATCAGCAGTTGGGGCAAGATAAATTTCTACATTTTGCTTGTAAAGCTCCATACGAGCCTCAGGCATGTAATTTTCCCAGCAAATAAGCCCTCCAATTTTACCTGCTTTAGAATCAATTACTTTTAAATCAGAACCTGTGCCTTCACCCCAGATAATACGTTCCATTGCAGTAGGCTTTATTTTTCGGTGTTTTCCAGCAAGTTTTCCATCTGGAGTAAAATAGAGTAACGAACAGTATAAAGTTCCATTATCGCGCTCTATCACACCTAAATTCAAATATATTTTGTATTCTTTAGCCCATTCAGAAAAGAGAGAAGTTTCTTCACCAGGAACGTTGATAGCATTGTTATAATACCTGTGCCACAATTCCTTACCTTCATCAGTACGATTGCCGACGGTGGTATCAAAGTTTAATCCGCGGGGGTAATCGCCAATGTATGCTTCCGGAAATAAGATGAGCTCTGCTCCTGCTCCTACAGCTTCTTCAATATATTTCTTCGTTTTTTCAATGGTTTTTTGTTTATTGAATAAAACAGGACTCGCCTGAACTACTGCAACTTTAATATTTTTCATGCTGGTTGAAATATCAGAATTAAAACTCTATATTTTACCCTTCTGCTCTACTTTACGAAAAACTCGTAAGAAATTTTCTCCCCAGATCTTCTTTATTTCTTCTTTATTATATCCTCTTCTTAATAATTCAATAGTAATGTTTTTCATTTCACTAACATCTTTACAATCTTTCAGACCACCTCCTCCATCGAAATCTGTTCCAATACCTACGTAATCAACACCTATTGTTTTTACTACATAATCAATGTGATCAACAGCATCGGCAACTGTAGCTAATTCCTTTGGGTATTCAATATTAAGAGCACGCCATTCGTTGCTTGCTTTATTATATTCTTCCTCAGTCAAATCCTGAAAGTAATTCCATTTTACTCTTAATGCTTGAAATGCAGAATCTCTTTCAGGATAAGGTGGAGGTTCTTTTATATAATCACTAAGAATACAAATTTGAATAACTCCCCCATTTTCTTTTAGTGCATGTAGCATTTCATCATCTAAGTTCCTTGGATTATTACAAATTGCTCTAACGCTTGAATGTGAAGCTATTATAGGAACATTGCTTAATTTAAGAACATCATAATATGCAGAATCCGAAATATGTGAAACATCGATTATCATTCCTAATCGATTCATTTCTTTAACCACATCTTCACCAAACTTGCTTAAACCATCAAATTCAGGACCATTTTTATCTGTAGAAGAATCGCAAATGTCATTATTGTGGGTATGGCAAAGAGTTATATAGCGTGCTCCTAAATTATAAAATTCCTGAATCATATTCAAGTCATTACCAATAGGATATCCGTTTTCGATACCAATATATACTGTGCTTCTTCCCGATTTCTTAATTTTATAAACATCATCTGCTTTTAAACCAATTTCAGCTTGTTCTGGATATAAATTAACTTTTTGATGTAATGCATTAAATATTTCTAAAGCTCTATTTTTAGCTTTTAAATTTCCTTCTTCTGTTCTTTGTCCTTGACCAACAAATACAGCCATAAAAGTTGCATCCATTTTTCCTGCTTTCATTCTTGGAAAATCGACCCGCGAATGAGTTGAGTCAAAATTATTCCACTTACCAATATCAAAATTTTCATCTAAGAAATTTAAAGGTGTATCGGTGTGCGTATCTATGGATACAATTTCTGAATGAATCTTATCTGCTATTTGGTTTAAGTCTTTGTTGCATGATCCAAATACAAATATTATAAGCAATAATGCTGATATTCTTTTTAAAGTCATATTTGTGATTTTTGAGTAATATAAAACCTTTGACGATATAAGTATCCAAATGTTTAATTATGCGAATAAAAAAAAGAGACGTAGAAAACGTCTCAATTGATGAAATATATTATTTAATAATGCTTCCCATCATCACGAATCATGGGTACAAAACGAACAGGAGCAACAATTTTCTTAATTAATTTCCCATTTTTCTTTTCAAATAATACTAATTTCTGAGTAATACTTCCTCCAAGAGGAATAATCATTTTTCCTCCTTCTTTTAACTGTTCTTCCAGTGGTTTTGGAATATTAGTAGGTGCACATGTCACAATAATGGCATCAAATGGAGCATTCTCTTTCCATCCTTTATATCCATCACCAATTTTCAGGTTAATATTTTTATAATCTAAACTTTCTAATAGTTTTTTAGCCCTTAAACCCAATGATTCAATAATTTCAATTGAATAAACATGATCAACAATTTCAGCAAGTATTGCAGCTTGATAACCTGAACCAGTTCCAATTTCAAGGACTTTCATTTCTTTCTTTAAATCAAGAGTTTCAGTCATTAAAGCCACAATGTATGGTTGTGAAATAGTTTGTCCTTCGCCTATTGAAAGAGGTCTGTCTTCATAAGCCATTCGTTCATAATTCTTAGGCACAAATAAATGTCTTTGCACGTTTAGCATGGCTTGTATCACTTTTTGATCTTTAACTCCTTTTGCAACAATTTGATTCCGAACCATTCTTTGACGCACCTTTTCATACTTGTCAGAATCATTTTTAACAATATTAAATGATAAAAAGGAAACAGAAATCATAATTAATATAATGGAAATAAGACTTTTAAAGCTTTTCATAAGCAGGTATTTTAAAATTTGAATTAAAATTATGAAAATTATTAATTACAATCATCATAAATAACATTTATAAAGTAAGTTAGTTGAATTTAAACTACACATTTTATACTTTTATATTATATTTTCTAAAATAAACTGTCATACGAAAAACGATATTAATTTTTACGAGCATTATAATGTTAAGCATAGTTGCTTGTGATAAGCCTGATGCATTAAAACAAGAAGCTTTTCTTGTTGTTGAAAACAATTCTTCATCGTACAATATTACAGGAGTTTATTATTCAAATTCCGGTTATGGTTCAAACAGAATTAGTAGTAATATAGGTCCTGGTGGAAGTAAAACGTTTACTCTTAATGCTGAAGACAATTACATTTATGATTTTAAAATAACAAGTGATAATCCTGACGCATTGGAATATACAAATGAGGAAGTTCATTTTTATGATGATCGACGAATTACAATTACCTTAGAAGAAGATTATTGGGATAGTTATTATCCTTGGTAAAAATCCATAAGCATAATATATTAATAATGAGAATATTAAATAGTTTTACTGTAGCTATTATTAGTTTACAATTGCTTTTATCATGTGTCCAGCAAAAAGATCAAATTAATGACAAAATTGATTATCCTGAAAATGTTATAAACTATGTGGGAAACCCAAAGTCAGCAGATGATCGTTCATTTTTCTCATATTCTGATCAGGGTGCTTGGTTTGCATATGGTTTTCCTGATACAAGCTCAAATATTATTGGTTTTACTGGTCCTTTCATAATGACACAAGAAAATGGTATTTGGATTTCGCCTTGTTTGTCAAACTTAGTTCTTGAAAACGAGGAAGGGAAAGATTTACTAAACAAAGAATCAATAAATGTAAACCAGAAATCATATTTAAGTCATTTAGAACAATCATTTGTAAATGAAGATATTGAAATAAAACAACAACTTGTTTTTTATTCTGATGAAAAAGCGATTATTAAAACTGAGATTCGAAATGTTTCAAAAGATCAAATTAGTTTTTCCCCTATTGTTTATGGTAATTTTTTTAAAAGTGGTTTTCATATCAATAATGATGGTCAAGTTTTAAATATTAAGTCTGAAAAAAGTAATTCAAATGGCAGAATTACATTGTTAAATGAGGAATCATTTATAATTAGCAATTCAGATTCAACATACTCAATTAAGCTTGATTACATATACTTAAAACCTCATGAATCAAAAGAAATTTTATTAATGCAATCATTTTCTTTTCATGAGAATAGCAATGAACATTTAGAAAATATTGATTTTGATCTTCTATTAAATAAAAGGATTCAAGAGAAGACAAAACAGCTAAATAGTTTAACCGAAAAACTTGAACCGGAATTTCAAATTGATGATTATCAGAACTTATTAGTAAAATGTGTTCAGACTCTGCAAAATAATTGGCGTGTACCTGCAGAAGGTTTAAACTATGCAGGCTGCTTCCCAAGTTATCATTATGTTTGGTTTCATGGATTCTGGGCTTGGGATAGCTGGAAACATGCGGTTGCTTTGACATATTTTAATCCAGAACTGGCTAAAGATCAGATTCGAGCTATGTATGATTTTCAAACTTTAAACGGTTTTATTCCTGACTGCGTTTATCGTGATACTACTATTGAAGCTAATAATTACAGAAATACTAAGCCACCATTATCTGCTTGGGCTGTGTGGAATATATTTGAACAAACAAATGATGAGTCTTTTTTAGAAGAGATGTATCCAAAGCTTGTTAAATACCACGATTGGTGGTATACAAATCGAGATCACGATATGGATAGTTTATGCGAGTATGGATCAACAGATGGTACCTTAATAGCAGCAAAATGGGAAAGCGGAATGGATAACGCTGTAAGATTTGATAAAAGTAAAATTCTAACAAATAATACCAATGCATACTCCTTAGATCAAGAAAGTGTTGATTTGAATGCCTATTTATATGCTGAAAAGCTTTATTTAAGCAAGATAGCACAGATTTTAAGATTAGAAGCTGATAATAAAAGCTTTAGTACAGATGCTAATCATTTGAAAATTAGAATTCAACAGCAATTCTGGAATGACGAATTGGGATGGTTCTTTGATACTGATATTACAGGCGAAAAGTATATTGAAGCAATGGGACCTGAAGGATGGATTCCTTTATGGGCAAACATAGCTACATCAGAGCAAGCTGAAAAAGCAATGCTGATAATGACTGACAGTTCCAAGTTTTTTACAAAAGTTCCCTTTCCTACTGTTTCGGCAGATCACCCGAAGTTTAAACCTGATGGTGGATATTGGCGTGGTCCTGTTTGGTTAGACCAAGCCTATTTTGCTGTAATTGCATTAAAAAATTATGGATATATAAAAGAAGCAGACCAAGCTACACAAATGTTAATTGAAAATGCAGAAGGTTTACTTGATAAAGGACCTGCAATAAGAGAAAATTATCAACCACTAACAGGAAAAGGATTAGAATCTTATAATTTCAGCTGGTCGGCTGCACATTATTTATTGCTTTTACTCGATGAATAAAAAAAAGGACTTAATTAGTAAAGTCCTTTTCCTTTTCTTTGCTTTTAAATCTAATATCCTACCAAAGTTTCTCAGGATACTCCTTAGCTTCAGTTAATTTCTTAATTTTTTCTATAACTATAGGTTTATCTTCTTTATAAGTAACACCGAACCATTGGTCATTTGCTTCAAGAACCTTAAATGTTGCTAAACTACTATTCATCTGATGACTTACAATGGAAGGGATGTAATATTCTGATTTAATGTCAGTAGAATTTTTTTGTATAAATTTTTTGAATTCTGATTCCAACTCAGGAAAAACATCAGGTGTAAAAGCCCAGAAATTCATTGATACAAAAACATCACCATCAAGCTCTAAGTCATTGCCATTATTATCGGCAATAATTTTCTTGTTCTTCCATTCTATTTTAGTTCTTTCAGTAATTTCAACCAATTCATTCTTTTCGTTAACCTTACACACCCCTCTTGAAACATGGCCGTAATCAGAAAGAGTATTTTTTAATAAATAACCTGCCATACAGTTTTTACCTTTAAGATCATCCTGATTACTTTTCATATAATCTGCTACAACTCTGAATGCACTTTTACCATAAAAATCATCTGCATTAATAACTACAAATGGCTCATTTATAACACCTTTAGCCATAAGTACAGCATGTCCTGTACCCCAGGGTTTTACGCGATCAGCTGGTAAATCAACACCTTCAGGTATATTATCCAGTTCCTGGAATACATAGTCGATTTTTATTTTCTTACTGTATTTATCAAACAGAAGTTCTTTCATATCCTTTTCAATATCTTTTCTGATAATGAAAACTATTTTATTAAATCCTGCTTCAATGGCATCGTAAACAGAATAATCTATAATTGTTTCACCACTTGGACCAACCTGATCCAATTGTTTTAAGCCACCATAGCGACTTCCCATTCCTGCTGCTAATACTAATAACGTTAAATCCATACTTTTAGTTAAAGGTTTAAAGTTTAAAGTTCTGAGTTTTTATAAAAATATGCAATTAATCAAAACAGATCTTAATTTATTGTAATACTTTTTTAGGTTTTAATTTATATCCCCACATGCTAAAGTAAAAAATTACAAGGTAACAAGGAATACATATCCAATAAGCATTTTGTGGTTGATTTGGAAAATGATCAGCCAAAGCGCCCCAAACTAAAGGAAGTGTAGCTCCACCAGCAATTGCCATTATAAGAAGTGAAGATGCTGTTTTAATATGTTTACCTGTATTGTGTATTGCTAATGGCCATATTGCCGGCCAAACAATTGCATTTGCTATTCCTAACAATGCAATAAATAAAACAGATGTAGTTCCTGAAGTAAATATTGCAGCTAAGGTAAAAATAACTCCAAGTACTGAGCTTAAAACGAGAGCAGTACGCTGTGAAATCACTCTTGGTATCAGAACGAGACCTATAAAAACATAACCTACAATCATTGCTATCAATGTGTAACTGGTATAAACTTTTGCCTGTGCAATATCAATACCTAAAAGCATTCCGTATCGGATAATTGTATCACCCGCTATTACTTCTACTCCTACATAAAAAAACAAAGCAATTACTCCCATCCATAGGTGTGGAAGATGAAAAATGCTTTTAACCTCATTCTTTCCTGTACCTTTTTCAGATTCACTATCTTCTTCACTCTCAATCTCTGGTAATGGAGAATAACGCATCATTATTCCAAGTAAGAACAAACTTAATGCAATTACGGAATATGGAGCAATTGCACGTGCAGCAAGAGCATCAAGAGCAATTATTTTATCTCCCGGACTCATAGTTGCTAAACTTTGTACAAAGCTGTCTCCATCGCTTAAAATAAAATAAGCAAGAATTATTGGAGCAAGAGCTCCTGCAATTTTATTACATATACCCATAATGCTAATTCTGCTTGCTGCAGTTTCAACAGGACCAATTATTGTTATATATGGGTTTGAAGAAGTTTGTAACACTGTAAGTCCTGTTCCCATAACGAATAATCCAAGTAAGAAAATAGGAAATGAACGGATATATGCCGCTGGAATGAAAATTAATGCACCTATTGCCATAATCCATAAACCAAGCATCATTCCTTTCTTAAATCCCGTTTTTTTCAATAACCAGCCCGATGGAATAGCCATAACAAAATATGCTATATAAAACGAAAAGGCAACCATTAAAGCTTGCAGATTATTTAGCTCACATGCTATTTTTAAGTATGGGATTAAAATACCATTTAACCAGGTAATAAAGCCGAAAAGAAAAAATAAAACTCCAATAATTATCATTGAAGTTACGAATTGTTTTTTATTGGAATTCATTTAAAAAAATTTAGTTTAAGAAGAACAAAAATATTAATTATTTAGGATTTTACCCCTTTTGAAGCTTGAAATTACTTATCGATTGAGTCATATTTTAATTTCCTGCTTATATACTCTATTCTTAACATAAGTATAAGCAGTAGACTCGTTGAAACTATTGCTCTTACAGAATATACTGTAGCTAATACTCCTTTACTTGATAACAATGCGAAAAATGGAGCTATCATCATTAAAATCCAGACAGAAAATGGCTCTGAGTTTTCTCTTGATATCCATAATCTTCTGATAACAGGAAAATAAGCTATAACCAATACTCCCTGAATCATAGTGTGCGATAAAAAATGAGTTTTTGTTATAAACCAAAATAAGGCAATCAGAGCAACTGCAACTAAGCATCCTTTATCAAAGCCTGTAAACCGCGAGCTTTTATCACCGTAAATATAAATCATTACAGAAACGGTAGATACTAATATCAAGTCTGCTGTATTTAAAATATTATCCCATAAACTAAAATTACTTTCGGCCATGTACGTTGTAAGACTCATAGTTACAGCTAATGTGAAAAACAACCACATAGCTAATACAGGCTTTATCTTATTTTTATATATTAAAAAACAATATCTTACACCAATAATAATATTGATAATTGAAACTGATATAATTGAGAATTCTTTCATTTCATTTTTGATTATCACAAATATAATTTTTACTATGAAATAAAATAATAACTAATCATGAGTATTTTTTATATCTGAAAAGAATAATTAATTTTAGATTTTATTAAACGATAATTTAAACATAATGATATTAGAACAAATTGAGAGTATTCTTTTTAAGAATCGAACTAAAGATCAGCTTATTGAGGACACACTTGCCAGTTTAAGCGGATTATTAGCCGATACTTTTACTGGTGATGATGTTAATGCCTTAAAAATAGAGTTTCCTGAAGAAATCAAAATTGAAGAGATTGGTGTTCAGTTAAAAGCTGCAGTAATTTATTTGAATAGTAAAGAATTCACTGTTCCGTGCATTGAAGTTGCAATTGATCTTATTCAGGAAAAAACACAATTTGAGATTGGAACTTACTCACTAATTTTTGATGAAAATTGTGAGCAGATTGATGAGATATTAAATCTTTATTAATCGGAATGTTTTATAAATATTTCTTAGCTGTTTTTTTCATTTGTAGCGTTATTACTTCAAAATCACAAGTTTTTATTGTTGATACTGCTTATACTCCACAAGAAATAGTCAATAAATATTTTTTGGATAATAATCAGAATGGCATTAAAATAGAGAATATTAACTATTCAGGATTAAAACATGCTCTGGGTTTATTTTATTATGAAGGTAATTATAATGCACTTCCACAATACGGTCTAATTTTAAGTTCAGGTTCTGTATTAGCAGCTATTGGTCCGAATAATCATACAGCATCATTTGAGAATTATACTCATAGAGATGACGATTTATCTAAAATTATTAACGCAAAAACATTTGATTCTGCAATCCTCGAATTTGATTTTACATCGTTTACAGACAGCATTAATTTCATTTTTCAGTTTGCGTCGGAAGAATACCCTGAATATGTAAATAAAGGTGTTAGCGATGTCTTTGGATTTTTAATTACTGATTATTCAAATAATAAAAAGAAGAATATTGCTGTTCTTTCCCGGAATAATACTCCTGTTGCTATTGACATGATAAACAAATCTTTTAATTCTGACTTTTATACTGCAAATAATTCTATAGAGCATCAGTTTAAAGGGAATAAAGAGGATGATTCAAAATATTCTGAAAACGTAAGATTATTTCAATTTGATGGATTCACCAAAGCAATAAGTTCCGGAATTAAATTAGAACCTTTTAAAAAGTATCATTTTAAAATAGCAATTGCAGATGCGGGAGATAGAAAATTTGATTCATGGATTTTTCTAAAAGGAAATTCATTTAAAAGTAACGGTAATATTGTAAATCCTGATTATGAAGATATTAGCGAATATTTCAAAAGTGTAGAAAATGATAGCGTTGAGATCTATACTAAAGAGTCTCAGTTGCATATTATATTTCCGGTTTACTTTGGCTATAACTCGTACGAATTAAAAATAGAATCAAATCAAATACTTAAGCCTCTCCTTAATTTATTATCATATTCCAATTATAATTTAATAATTAACGGTTTCGCTGATGAAATTGGTGCCCCTGATTACAACCTTGCACTCTCAAAGAAAAGATCCGATCAGGTTAAAAAATATTTAATAGAAAACGGAATTGAAGAGCTTAGAATAAGTTCTTTTGGTAAAGGTGAAATATCTTCTGAAATAGATCATGAAAAATCCAGAAAAGTAGAGTTTATACTATATTAAAAATACCCCCAAATAGTGTCTAACTTTTTAGGTGCAGTCTATTTAAGGAGCTTTTTATTTTTAACGACGTGCATTTTTAAATGCCAGTTCAAGATTTTCTGTGAGACGTTCAAGAACCTCTTCTTCCGATCCTATTCCATTAATATTATAAATATTTTTCTGTTTTTCGTAATAATCCAATACTGGAGCTGTTCGTGTCTGGAAACTTTCTAAACGTCTTATAATTACTTCAGTATCCATGTCATAATATCTGCTCTTTTCAGTTTTACTACGAGCACTTAGTCGCTTTATCGATTCCAGTGTCGGAACATCTAAATTAAATACACATGATACAGATGAATTTAATTTTCTTAGTAAACCATCAAGTATGTATGCTTGAACAATTGTTCTCGGGTAACCTTTAAAAAAGAAACCTTTAGCATCAGGATGTGTCTGAATCTGTTTTTCTATAAGTTTTATAGCAAATTCATCAGGCACAATATCACCTTTCTCTACATATTCTTTTGCTGCCAGTCCCATTTCAGTACCTTTCTCAATTTCTTTTCTTAGCAAAGAACCTGTCGAAATGTAAACTAAATCATATTTATCTGCTAACATTTTCCCCTGAGTTCCTTTTCCTGATCCCGGAGGACCAAAAAGAACAACATTTAACCATGTTTTTGTTAATGATTGCTCAACAACATTGGTTATTCTTTCAAATATTTCATCAAGAGTACCTATTCCGTCAACTGAATAACAAATGCCTTTATCTTTGTAAAATTCAGCAACAGGAATTGTTTTGTTTTTATATTCTTTTAATCTGTTTTCAATAACTTCCGTAGTATCATCAATTCTATTCTCTTTTTTTGAACGTTCCAGCATTCGTTCCATTAAATTATCTTGAGGAACTTCCAGGCTTACCATACAATTTAATGATGTATTTAATTTTAGTAGTAATCCTTCAAGGATATATGCCTGAACAATGGTTCTTGGAAAACCATCAAAAAGAAATCCATTAACCTCAGTATTTGTTTTAATTTTCTTTTCAATAATTTGTACTATTATTTCATCCGAAACCAATCCACCCATCTCAATAACACTCTTTGCCTGCATACCTAAGTCTGAACCTTCTGCAATTTCTTCTCTTAGAATATCTCCTGTAGATATATAAGCAAGGTTATACTTCTCAATCAGTTTGCGAGACTGAGTTCCTTTTCCAGCTCCCGGAGGACCAAATAATGCAATATTATACATTTAGTTAAGTTTTAGAGGTTAATTTGATAAAAGCTAAAATAAGGTTTATTGACTAATTACACAATTATAATTCATTTTTAGAAACGAAAAAACCCTGCAGATTAAAACTACAGGGTTTATATTTTTTAGTAAAACATCTTTTAAACAACAGTTAAATAAGCATATGCATAAGAGAAGCGCCCACTTTCTGGAACCATAAGAAGAATTTTTTCTCCTTTTTTTAGTTTTCCTGAATGGAATAATTCTTCTAATATGATATAAATAGATGCTGATCCTACATTTCCAACTTTCGTAAGATTTGTAAACCACTTTTCATCTGTAATTTCAATTCCCTGCACTTTTAATTCATCATACAGTTTTTGCTTAAAATACATAGATGATAAATGAGGTAAAAAGTAATTAACTTCCTTGTGGCTGTCGATATTTCTTTTATTGAGAGAAGATGCTAATGCAGTAATACATCGATTAACAACATGCTTATCAAGCAATTTCACATCCTGTTTTACAGAAAAAATTGATTTTTCGAGCCATAATTCAGGATCAAATTCTTTCCATCCCTTAAGCTCTCCGGCTTCATTTTTATCGGAACCAGCATACATACAAGCATCTAGTTCATTTGCATATGATATAGTATCAATCCATTCTATTTTAAGCGAAATGCCATCTGTATTAGGTTTGTTTTCAAGTAAAGCTGCTCCAGCACCATCTGATAGCATCCATCTTAAGAAATCTTTTTCAAATGCTAAAATTGGTTTTTTCTCAAGCGTATTGGTACAGTTCATTTCTTTGTTAAACTTATCTGCACGTAATAAAGTCGAAATAACTTCTGAACCTGTAGAAACAGCATTTTTTGATTGTCCAGATAAAACTGATAAATATGCATATTTCAAAGCATGCATTCCTGCACAACAAACACCTGAAGGTGATATAACTTCAAGTGGATTATTTCCTAATTCACCATGCACCATTGAAGAATGCGAAGGTAATAACTGATCTGCGAGTGATGTGCCGCAAGAAAGTACTTCAATATCCTTTATAGAAAAATTCTTATTTTCAAGATTTTTAATTGCTAAAGCAGATATTTCAGCATTAGAATATTTTATATTTCCTTCTTTGTTAATTGCATAGTACCTGTTTTTTATTCCATTTTGTCGAAGTACAATATTTTTTGATCTGGAGGGCTTACCATTAACCATTCCTAAAATGGATTCCATTTCATCGTTGGAAACTGGTTCGTTTGGTAAGAATTTAGCTATGTTGTTTATATATACTTGGTTTGGCATTTTCAATTTACGTTCTTAGTTAGAAGATTTCAATTTTACTCCTGAGAAATACTTAATATCTTTTTTTATCGCTTTCAATCTAAAGGGTGCAAAAATAAGAAAAAAAACATATTCTAAAGGTGCAATTACTAAAATTGCGAAAGGAAAATAGTATGTAAAGATTCTAACCCTTGTTTTTCGAGCAGGATCGTCCGGTCCACCCTTTTTCAAAATAAATCCTGACCATTTAGTAAAAACTCTCTTATAAGCCATTTGTTCTGTAGTAGCTAAATAAGGGTTAATTTTTACTGCTTTAGCTTCTATTAAAGCATTCTGTAATGTTTCTGTTTTGTTATTGTCAAAATGATTTTTAACAATTTCGCCAAATTCAGCAGATCCTTCAATATCTTTTTGTGATACACCAGGTTTAGGAAAGAAACCCAAGAATCGGTCTTTCTTACCTGTAAAAAGAAAATATGAGATGGTGACAATTCCAGTAAGATTCTCCGACCTATCTCTTAAAACAATATTTCCAATAAGATTTCCTCCGAGCTCAGCAATTTTTTGTTTTATATATTCCTGTGCTACAACCCACATATTACGTACTCCTAAAAGTGTAATAACGGGCTTGTTTTTAAAAATTCGTTTTGCTTGCTCTGATAGTAAGAATGAATTTGATGGTATTGAAGGCGACATATACCAAACAGAATAAGCAAATACAATTAGATCAAAATTTTCATCACCTAAATCAATAGGTTTCAGTTCACATGGAATTCTGTTTACAGATTCAGGAAATGCATCGAAGAACTTATATCCTTTCCAGGGGAAACCAAACTCTTTAACAGGTTCAATATTCGCATATGTTACGGTATATTCGTCGGAATTCTCAAAAGGTTTGGCAAAATTCTTAACTATTTCTGTTAATTGTCCTGATTGAGAATAATATAGAATTAATATTTTATTCATTAGATTGCAATAATCATTGTTAAATCAGGCTAAAAATAACTGAAAAACTTGTAAAATGAATAATCTTTTTACAAGTTTTTCTAAATGTCAATTATATTATAATTAATTATTTACCGAAAGGTGCTGAAATAAAATATATTGCTAATGAAGCTATAATTATATTAATTACCAATGTAGAATCAATTCCTCCATTTAATCCATCCAAAATATTAAATACCGAAATCGCAGTAATTACCAATCCCGAAACAACTGTCAGTGTTATTTTAGATATAAATCCTGTTATGAAAATTATAGCTGCAGAAATTAAAAATAGTGTTGCAACATAAAAGTGTAAATCATCTATATGAAATTTACTAAATTCTTTAAAATACTCGGTATAAGCAAAAAGTAATAATCCTATTCGCATTAACCAGATTGAAATAGGAAATAATGATTTAATAGGTTTCATAAACTTAAATTTTTAGTTAATAATTGCCAATATACAAAAATTTTGAAAAGCACTAATTCTATTTTTCTAACCATCTTTAAACTCATATCTTTATATTAAACTTTATCAATATTAGTATGTCATATTAGTTGAAAAATATCAAATGCTAAGTACATGAAAACAAGATTAATTATCATTGGAATTGTATTATTGCAATTAGCCGTAAACGCACAGGAAAAAGATTGGTTAACTTATTACGAAAAATCTAACTTTCTGGAAACACCTCGCTATGATGAAACCATAAAGTATAGCAAAAAACTGGCAGAATCATCTGAATTTATTGAGTATGAGACTTTTGGAGAAAGTGTCCAAGGACGTGATTTACCATTTCTAATTATCGATAAAAACAAAAATTTCACACCCGAAAGTGTTAAAGAATCAGAAAATGCTGTTTTGTTTATTGAAGCTTGCATTCATCCAGGCGAATCGGAAGGAAAAGATGCAGGATTAATGCTAATAAGAGATATTATAATTCATGAAAAATATCCTGAACTACTTGAAAATACTACTCTCCTGTTTATACCCATTTTTAACACAGATGGACACGAAAGGTTTAGTGCATATAATCGTATTAATCAAAATGGACCTAAAGAAATGGGTTGGCGTACAACAGCCGAAAATCTTAACCTAAACCGTGATTTTCTTAAAGCAGATGCTCCTGAAATGCAACAATGGCTTAAGTTATTTAACAAGTGGTTACCCGATATGTTTATCGATATTCATACTACTGATGGTGCTGATTATCAGTATTCATTAACCTACGGAATGCATACAATGGGTGATATGAACGAAGAACAATCAGCATGGCAGAATGAATACCTTATTAATGTTGAGGAAAAATTAATAGAAGACGATATTTTAATGTTTCCATACGTTTCTTTTAGACGATGGCATGATCCACGAAGCGGATTAATCAGAAGAACTGCTTCTCCCCGATTTTCAACTGGTTATGTGGCAAATCAGAACAGACCTGCTTTACTTGTAGAAACACATATGTTAAAAGACTATAAAACACGTGTTGATGCTACTTACCATTTACTAAGACACTCAATAGAAGTTATTGATAATAGCAATACAGAATTAAAAGAAATAAATAAAAATGCTGATTTAGAGACGAAGCAACTTGCCGGCAAAGAATTAGTCTTGAGTTACTATACTTCTCAGGATGATAGTATTATGGTTAAGTTTAAAGGCGTTGAATATGATATTGTTCATAGTGATTTAACAGATGATATTTGGGTACAGTTTAGCGATAAGCCAAAAGATTATAATTTAGTACTATTTGATAAATTAATGCCCTCAAAAACAGTTGTGATACCAGATGCCTACATTATTCCTGTTGAGTGGACAGAAGTTATTAATCGCCTTGAAATGCATGATATACAATTTACAACATTACAGGAATCAAAAGAATTTGAGATTGAAACGTACAAATTCAGTAATGTGTCTTTTGCGAACGCACCTTTTGAAGGGCGACAAATGGTGCAAGATTTTGAATTGGAGGAAATATCAATTAAGAAACTATTTCCTGCAGGTTCGGTTATTGTTCCAACTAACCAGCGAACAGCAAAAATAATTGCACACATTCTGGAACCAATTGGACCCGATTCGTATGTGAGTTGGGGATTCTTTAATTCTATTTTTGAACGTAAAGAATATGTGGAAACCTATGTAATGGAGAAAATGGCTCGGGAAATGATAAAAGAAAATCCTGAATTGCTTGAACAATACGAGCAGGCTGTAAAAGATAATCCAGAGTTTTATAATAACCAGTGGGTTAAATTATTCTGGTTTTTCGAAAGAACACCATATTGGGATAAACAGAAAAATATTTATCCGGTTGGTAAGATTTATAATACGAAGTTGTAATTGTATCAATCTATACGCTGTAAAAATAATTGAATAAACGTTTTAGAAACCGTATCTTTGTATATAAATCTGTATTTCAATGAGATCGGTGCTGATTTTATTATTTTTACTTCCTTCTGTATGGGGATATACACAAAATATAAAAGGGATAGTACTTGACAGTCAAAACAACGAGCCCTTAATAGGTGTACATGTTTATTTTATAAAAATAAACGAAGGAACTTCAACCAACTCAAAAGGTGAATTCAACTTAAAAATACATTCCAAAATCAACATTAAAGATACAATCCAGTTCTCATGTATTGGTTATAAAACAAAAAAAATCACGTATAATAATTTAGAAGAAAATAAATTTATTATTCCTCTTTCAGTTGATATTCATATCCTTAAAGAAGTAACTATTGTTCCAAAGCTTTTAAAATCTAATTTAAACTATACTAAATTAACATCTATTACTGATGGATTATACTCGTTTGGATCTTTAATAATTGGAGATCAAATTTATGTTATAAGCGGCGATGCTTCATATAAGGAAGATATGGCTTTAGAAGCTTTATCTAATTATGCTAATAACCCAAATTTTATAGGAGGTATTAAACCTGATTTCTCATGGGAAGAATTTAAAGGCAGTATGTATATATATGATATTAATACAGATAAATGGAGGGTTAGTAATTTAAGTTTTAGAGAAAGAGCATATCATAATATACATTTTTATAATAATAAAATATATGTTATAGGCGGTAAAAGACTATCAACAAACAGAGTATATGAGTATTTAGATGATAAAATTGAAGTTTATTACTTAAAGAGCGATACTATATTAATTGATAATGTAAATCCACATCAGGCTGTAAATTTCGCATCATTCGTTTACAATAAAAATATAATCATTGCAGGTGGTTCAACTAAATTGCAAATAGATGGACAAAAAGAGTATTCAAATAAAGTCCATGTATTTAATTTGGAAACTGGATATTGGTTTGAATTAAAGGATATGCCAAAAGCGAAAGAAACAAAAGGAGTTCTTATTCATAACAAAATATATTTTATTGGAGGTTTCAATTTTCAGCCTTTAAAAGAAATAGAAACATATGATTTAATTACATCTGAATGGGAAATTGAAGGAGAATTATTTAGAGGTATGGAAAGACCGGCAATAACCTTTTACAAGAATATCATTTATATTTTCGAAGATGAAAGAATAAATACGTATAATGTGGAAACAAAAGAATTAAATGAATATTTAATTGATTTGCCTCTTCTATTTTCAGAATTATTTTTTGCAAATAATAAATTATACTTACTTGGAGGATATATAAAGGAAGATTTTAGAACTAAGCCATCTTCAGATTTATATAGTATTGATATAAAGGAATTTGAAAAAACAAAGGTTAATAAATGTAAAGTATTTTAATCACAAAAGATCATTCTTCAATAACTTTCAGTCCGTTTTTCTGGTAAAAAGCAATTCTGTCTTTAATCTGTTTTGCTTTATATGAAGGTTCAGGATAATACCAAACCATATCGTTTAGTATTTCACCTTTAATATTCAAACTGTAGTAGCTTGCCACACCTTTCCACGGACAGGTCGTTTTTAAATCACTCTTTTCTAAGAAATCTTTATTAATTGAACCTAAAGGAAAATAATGATTTCCTTCAACTATTATGGTTTCATTGCTTTCTGCAATGATATTGCCGTTATATATTGCTTTTATCATACTGCTTTAATATTGTTTTAAAAGTAATACAGTGACTAAATAAAAATGTTCATGAATTTAAAAAGATGCAATAAGTAACAAAATTGTCATTACTCACTTCGTTCATGAGAAAAGTTCCCTTGCAAAAGGGAATCTTATTCTTAACTCACAAATAGATCTCCAATCAAGTTGGAGATGACAAAAGTTACTCAAGATCCGAAGCCAGTCTTATTCCTGTGAATTGCCATCGTTTATCGGGCTGAAAAAAGTTTCGATATGTATTTCTGTAATGGTTGAAGGATGTAGCACAAGAACCGCCGCGTAAAACCATCTGGTTAACCATAAATTTTCCGTTGTACTCACCTAAAGCTCCTTCGGGTTGTTTATAACCGGGATAAGGTAAATATGCGCTATTAGTCCACTCCCATACGTCACCTATAAGCTGATATGAGCTTTCTTTTCGAGCCAGAGGATGAAATAAATTATTATCCTGAAAATTCGATAAATTGTAATCAAGCTCAGTAGCATATTTCTTTACCGCAACCTCCCATTCAAATTCGGTAAGTAATCTCATTTTTCGCCATCTTGCAAAAGCATCTGCTTCGTAAAAACTAACATGCGTAACTGGTGCGTCAGGATTTATTTTCTGTAATCCGTTAGTTAAAGTATACTCATAAAACTTCTCATCTATTAAATGCCAGTACAATGGCGATTTAATGTTATTTTGTTGTACCCAATCCCAACCATCCGACGACCATAATTCGAAGCGCTTGTAGCCTTTATCTTTAATAAAATCGGTGTATTCACTATTACTAACCAACATATCAGAAAACATAACTCCATTCAGGTAAACTTTATGCTTTTTTTCTTCATTATCGAAATGAAATTCATCTCCTTCATATCCCACCTCAAATAATCCTTCATTTATTTTTAAATAATCGGGTTTAACAAATTTTGCCAGATTATCAAGAGTTTTATCGTATTGTAGTTTGTATGTCGGAAAAAGAGGATTATGCCCAAGAATATATTTAATATCAGTGATCAATAATTCCTGATGTTGCTGCTCATGATTTAAACCTAATTCAATTAAATCCAGCACTTCATCACTTACCTTTTCGGAAAGTAAAATCTCCATATTTTCATCAGTTATCTCTCTATAATGAAGAATTTCTTCAACAGTAGGACGTGTTAAATTTCCTCTATCTACACGAACTATTCTTTCGCCTAAACTTTCATAATAACTATTAAAAATATAATTGTACTTCTTATTATAAAACTGATAATCTTTGGTGTTTTCTTTCAGAATTAAAACTTCAAAAAACCAGGTTGTATGCCCCAAGTGCCATTTCGGAGGACTAACATCTTCTATAGGTTGAACAACGTAATCTTCTATACTTAAAGGTTTGCATATTTCAATTGTTCTTTCTCTAACTTCTTTATATTTGTTGAGTAAACTTTCTTGTCTTTCCATGGTAAATATTTTTAATCTGTATGATTTTGATTAAATCTTTTTAATATTATTTTTACCTTTTTTTAGCAATTAAACAAATTTCAAATACTAATACAATTATGATGAAAAAAAGTTTTGTAATTATATTATCTATAGTAGCTTTTATATTTGTACAATGTACAAATACAGCTATTGATAAAAAAGTATCCGATCAAAAAAATATTAATGATCAGGTAATTGAAACCACTCAAAAAGCACTTGTTGAAAAATATGGTTCCGAGAATGAGGAACTAATTGGTCGTGGTGTAAAACATGCTGCATCTCTTTGGAGAGCTTCTGACGGAACAACTTCAGAGTTTGAAAATTTCTGTTTAGATCAGTATATTTCGAATGATTCTATAAAGGAAGCAGTATTTCTTAAGATATCTGCTAATTTTGAATCGTTATGGGGGCATCAAAACAAAATTATTCTTGATTTAAATGAGAATATGCATTTGAATAACGGTCCTTATCACAGTATTGATGCTATGTTTGCTGCATACAGTCCAAGTTCGCATTTCGCAGATGATTTTTATTCAAACAAAATTGCATTTGTAATTGCGCTTAACTTTCCTCCTTTTTCTTTAGATGAAAAGAATGAAATTGGAAAAAACTGGGATTCATTACAATGGGCTTACGCCAGATTAGGTGATGTATTTACTGCACGTGTTCCTGCTGAATTATCTCAAAAAATAGGAAATGCAAGTACTGGTTCTGATATTTATATTGCTGAATATAATATCTATATGGGACATCTTTTAAATAACGAAAATATAAAGTTATTCCCTGAAAATATGGTTTTACTTTCGCATTGGAATTTACGCGACGAAATAAAATCAAACTACGCAAACAAAGAAAACGGGCTTGAAAAGCAAGATATGATTTATACTGTAATGAAACACATTATAAATCAGACTATACCTGAAGCAGTTATTAATTCAGGCGATTACGACTGGAATCCAATTGAAAATAAAGTATATCAGGATGATAACACAGTTGAACTAACTTCAGAACCTAATTCACGATATCAGGAAATATTAAATAATTTTCATGCACTGAAAGCTACAGATGAGTATTATGCTGATTATAATACATTTGTTAAAAGAGCATTTTCAGGATCAAAAGAAATTCCTCAGGAAGAAGTGGAAATCTTATTTGACGAATATTTATCATCTCCGGTTGCAAAACAGGTTGGTGAACTTATTAAATCTCGCCTTGGTCGTGATTTAAAACCTTATGATATTTGGTACGATGGTTTTAAGGCCAGAAGCTCTATTTCTGAAGAAACATTGAACGATATAACTCGAAAAAAATATCCAAACGAAAAAGCATTAGAAGCTGATTTAGGAAATATTTTAAAAAAATTAGGTTGGGAAAAGAGCAGAGCCGAATTTATTGCTTCGAAAGTAGTTGTTGATGCAGCTCGTGGCTCTGGTCATGCTTGGGGAGCACAAATGAAAGCTGAAAACGCACATTTACGTACTCGAATTTCAGGAAAAGGAATGGATTATAAAGGTTATAATATTGCAGTTCATGAGTTCGGACATAATGTAGAGCAAACAATATCATTACATGATGCTGATTATTATCTGATTAACGGTGTTCCTAACACTGCCTTTACTGAAGCTTTAGCATTTATTTTCCAGAAAAGAGATCTTCAGTTATTAGGTTTTACAAATGAAAATCCTGATAAAGAATATCTTGAGACACTTGATTTATATTGGTCTGTTTTTGAAATAATGGGTGTTTCAATGGTTGATATGAAAGTATGGAAATGGCTTTATGCAAATCCAGAAGCAAACGCAGCACAATTGAATGAGGCAACAGTAAATATTGCTAATGAAGTTTGGAACAAATATTTTGCGCCTGTTTACGGAATTAATGATCAGCCAATACTTTCTGTATATTCACATATGATTAATGCTGCTTTATATCTTGCAAATTACTCGTTTGGACATTTAATTGATTTTCAGATTGAACAATACCTTGTTGGAAAGAATTTTTCAGATGAGGTTGACAGAATATGGAGTATCGGACAAGTTACACCACAGATTTGGATGCAAGAAGCAGTTGGTGAGAACATTTCAATTAATCCTATGATTGAAGCAACAGAAGAAGCTTTAAAACGTATAAAATAGTTAAAAATCAATATATTATGAAAGACCGGCAATAAATGCCGGTCTTTTTTTGTTTTTAAATAAACTCAAACACGGAAACAATTCAAATAAATTATAAATACATCTTGTGATTTTTTTATATCTTTAACCATTGGCAAGAAAACATATAAATTATGAGCGCAAAATTTTCGTTATATGCAAAATTGGGAATGATCCCAAAAACTTCGGTTTTAGAAGAAAAAGAGAATAAACTAAAACAAGAGTTTGAAGACTTTACAGCCTACTCTGAGTCAGAAGAACTAGCACGTTATAAAGAGCTCGAAGCTTTTGTTACTTCAAAGGAGTTTGAGGATATAAAAAAAGAAATAAACGGGAAAAAATATCCAGGCTCTGAACCAGCAGAAAAAGAAAAGAAATTCAAAGAACAAAAGAAATCGAAGCGAGTTAAAACCTATTACCAAGTAAAAGATTCGCAGGAATTAAAAGATTACAAATCATTTAAAGATTCTGATAAGCTTGCCAATTATCAGGAATTGGATCAGTTTTATACTTCACCTGAGTTTGAAGAATTCAAAAAATCATTGATTCAGCAAAAAACAGAAAAAACACAAGTAATTAAAGATAAACAGGCAAAGTATAAAGAACTAAAAAAGAAATATAAAGGTTATTTTACTTTAAAAGGTTCTAATCAACTTTCAGATTTTGAGAATTTCAATGGTTCTAAAGAACTTGAGGAATATAATGAATTAAAAGGCTACGTTGAGTCGGTAAACTTCAATTCTATAGATAAAAAAGAGAACCCTGAAGAATTTGCTAAGCTTAATCAATTTAAAAGTCTTTCTAAATCGTCAAAAGTAAAGAATTATTTCAAATTTAAAGATTCAGAAAAATATAAAAATTACACACAACTTGATGGTTCTGAGGAAATAGAGTCATATTTAAGTTTAGAAAAAGAGAGCAACTCAGAAGAATTCAAAAATCATGTACTTGAGGTAAAGAATATGAAATTTGAGAACACGGAAGAGTACAAGAAACTGCAGGAATATAAATCTCTTAAAAAATCAGCTGAAATTAAGCAGTATTTTAAGTTTAAAGATTCAGAAAAGCTTAAAATATTTACAGAATTAAATGAATCACAAGAGATTGCAGATTACGAAGAACTCGAGGTATATATTAACTCAAATGATTTTGCTGAAGAAAAGAAATACTTATTAACAAAAGATAAATTCAAATTATCAGAAGAATTTAAGCAATCAGAAGAGTTTAAAGAACTTAAAAATTCAGAAAAAATTAAATGGTATCAGAAGTTAGAAAAGAAAAACGATTTTGATAAGCTTAGTGTGTGGCAGCTTACATTTGAAGATGATTTCGAAGGTGCTAAATTAGATTCTGAAAAGTGGATTAGTGGTTATTACTGGGGAAAGAATTTGTTAAACGATAATTATGTACAAGTAAATGAAAAACAATTTTTTACTGAAAATAATATTGAGTTGGGTAATAGCAACCTTAAAATTTCAACAAGACAAGAAAATGTTTCCGGAAAAGTTTGGGATCCTACAATGGGATTCTATTCTAAGGACTTTGATTACACTTCAGGTTTAATTAATACAGGACAATCATTCAGACAACAATATGGCTTATTTAAGGCTAAAATTAAAGTTAATCACTCCTTCCCTGCTCATCATGCATTTTGGATGTTAGGCGAGAAAATTACGCCTGAAATTGATATTTTTAAGTATGGTAAAAAGTCTGCTTCAAAACTTGAAGTTGCTAATTACTGGAGTGATGATGGAAACAATAAAAAGGCGCTTAGTGGATTGAATTTCTCTAAAGATTACTTTATTTATTCATTGGAATGGACAC
This sequence comes from Bacteroidales bacterium, assembly GCA_030637515.1. Classification (GTDB taxonomy): domain Bacteria; phylum Bacteroidota; class Bacteroidia; order Bacteroidales; family UBA12077; genus UBA12077. Next base: position 43,056 of record DAOWGM010000073.1, on the reverse strand, counting down.
AAGATAAGCTTGTATGGAAAATAAATGATGTTGTTTTATATGAGCAAACTCAGGGTGTTCCACAAGAACCAATGTATATTATTTTAAGTTCAGGTATTAGTCAGGAAGGTAATCCTTCAGTTCCTTGTAATATGGAAGTTGACTGGGTAAGAGCTTACAGTAAAAATGAATAGTTAAACTATAAATAGCAAAGCTATTCTTCTTTTAACTCATCCAGCTTGTATTGAATTCGTATTAAAGCCTCTTCGAGTGATTCGTTGGGGCTTATATAATTATAATCACCCCAAAAAGATTGATCATACTTATAATATTCATCAATAAAAACCTTGTTTGGTGAAATTGTCTCTATCCTGTTATATCTAATAACATCTGTAGTATCAATATTATTTGCTGCAAATTCAAAAACCGTTTTAAATTCAGTTGAAAAAAGTTTTCGTTTGTATCTTGCTTTAAATTCTAATTCTCCTTTAGTAAGATTAATAAAATATTTATTATTAATCTTTCTGTAATTTATTACATAACTTACTGAAACTGCTTTTACTTGTGTTCTAAAAGAACTCTGAACAACAAAATTTCTTCCAGTCCTTTTTAAACCCTCTTCGGTTAGTTTAAAATCAATAGCTACTATGGCCAAATCATCTGTGTTTATATATATATTACCCTCAAAAGCATTGTTTTCAATATACATTTTAGGTTCAAACCCAATAACGTAAGCTGAAGTGTTATTGAAATTTACAATTTGTTTCATGTTATATTTATAGTATTTAAGATGTTCTTTACTAATAAAAAGCAAAGGATTCTTAATTAAATCAAGATATAAACTTGATGACATTCCACCCTGGAGTTTAAGTGAAATGGTATCTGCACTGGTAAAATATTTATTTTTTCGACTCTTAAGAAGTTTAATTTGATCTGAAAAAATACCAGAGTATGGGCTTTTGTAAACTTTAATTACTGCTTCTGTTATAGAGGCTAATTCTTCTTTATTTTTCACAATCTCTCTGTAGAATGATGTAATATAGTAGGGATCGGTATAATAGTTGTCTTTTATTTTATCTATTGATTGCTCAAGTATGCTTTTTGCGTTACTACTTCTTATCACAATCTCCTGTATCATAAAAGGATCTTGTTTTAAATATATTTTATTATTCTTTATAGATAGTTGATGAATTGGGATCAAAGCATTTTTATATCCAACATACGATATTGCTATAGTATCAATATGACTTTCAACCGGTAGCTTCAATACAAATCGTCCTTGCTCATTTGAAACTGTTCCAATACTCTTACCTAAAACCGAAACATTAGCGTATGAAAGTGCCTGTTGTGTATTAATATCAATAATAGTACCGTCAATAAGAAGATAATTATCTATTTCTAAAGGAATATTTAATGAGACTAATTGATCAAAAGAATTTTTCTTACAAATAACAATCTGTTTATCGACAACCTTACATTCAAGTGTTGTGTCATTTAATATTTCTTTGAGTAGATTATTTATCGAGATATTTTCAAAAATTCCTTTTATCTCGGTATTGGTTTTAACCAAATCTGAGTTGTAAGAAAACTCATAACCTGTAATGCTTCCAATATTACTTAATACTTCAAATAAATTAATGTTTTTAGCCTTATATGTTATAATGCTATCGAGAGGAGAACTATTTTGCGAAGAAACTTGGTTTGTAAAAAAAGAAAAACCCATGATTATTACTGTCATAATCATGGGTTTGAGTTTATTTCTTAAATAGTTAATCATAGAGCAACTTTATATAATCGTTAAAATACTGATTATTTTTAAATTAACTATCCAATTTTATCAAATAAATTTTATCGTTTTTGTATTCTACTTTTAGATCAAATGTTACACATATTACATTTAGTACAGAGTTAATATCCTGATTAGCAAAGGTTGATGTGTATTTTAGGTTTAACACTTCTTGGTTTTCACAGATAATACTTGTATTGTATACCGTATTTAAAATATGAATAACGTCAGACATTTTATCTTCACGGAATATAATTTCACGCGTTTTCCATGCGATAATATTATTATTTGTATTAACCGATTTTTCTAATTTGCTTTTTGTCAATACTCCTACGTTACCAGGTTTAATAAGCAGTTTTTCGTCACCGTTATTTTTGCGTTTTAATTCAACCAATCCAGTTTTAACAAAAACCTCGACATTATCTTTTGATAATCTTGTATTTACATTAAAAGAAGTTCCTAAAACTCTTACTTCTGCATTTTCAGCTTCAATAATAAAAGGTTTTTCAGGGTTCTTAGTAACGTCAAAGAAACCTTCTCCGGTCAGTTTTACTTTTCTTTCATTATCTGTAAATTCTTCAGGGTATTCCAACTTACTATCAGCATTCAAAGAAACAATAGACCCATCAGGCAATGTTATCTGTTCTATTATTTCATTTTTGGCAGTTATTTCAGTTATGTTGCGATAATCATCCTGCAAACTCATATAATATTTTGTAGTAAAAAATCCAACACTCACTAAAAGGATAATAGCTGCAGCATATTTTAATACGAACGGAGCATGAAGTCGCCTTGATTTGCGCTCTTCTATTATCGGCAGAGCCTGCTCATCTTCCTCTATCCTGTCTTTCAACTTCTCCCAAGCCGAATCTACATTAATTTTATTCATCGATTTATCTATATTTATAATTTTAAGATCTTGTTTTACCTGATTAAATAATATTTTATTCTCTTCGCTTTCATTTATCCAATTAAATAAATTATCTATTTCATCTTTATCGCATTCATTTGCAAGATACTTTGCAATAAGGTCCCAATATTCATTATTTAAATTTGCTTCCATAGTTTCCCCTTTTATATTAAACTATACAGCTTCTGCGTATTCTTTCAGATTAGATCTGAATTGCTTTAGTGCTTTACCCATATTTGCTTCAACTGTCTTTATTGATATTGACAACTTATCAGCAATTTCATGATATTTAAGACCCTCATACCTACTCATTTTAAAAATCTCACGACATCGCTCTGGTAATGAGTTTAAAGTCTTATTAATCACTTTAGAGAGCTCTTTTGCGTTTAATTCGTCAACAGGATTAACGCTATCATTAACATAATGAGATTTATAATAGTTTTCATACTTAATATCCAGATTACGCTTTCGTATTTCCTGCAAACAATTATTCTTAACAGCGGTATATAAATACGCTTTTAAGGATGTTTTAATATTTAAAGTTTTTTTATTTTTCCAGATGTTATAAAAAGTATCCTGAATTATCTCTTCAGCATGTTCTAAATTCTTGAGATATACCATAGCAAACTGACATAGCTTTTCATAATAATCCTTAAAAAGAACTTCAAATTGTCGAATATCACCTTTATTAATATTCGCTAATACCTTCTTGTCGGCAGAATTCATGAATATACTCTATGGTTTACCTTTAAATATAAAATATTAATCTCGTTAATACAAAAATCGCTTTAAAAACTTATGGTCAGTCATTTTCTACACTGACCATAAGTACCTGTTAAATCAATCTGAATAAGAACTAACCTCACCCTAAAATCAAAAAACTTTAAAGCTTTTCAATTACATGATAATAAACTTAGATTTTACCCTACGTTTATTTATAAATACTTTTTGTTTTAAAATATATTTATCAAAAAATATAAAAAAGGAAGTGTTGCCAATGATAATATGGTAGATAGAAACAAATTTTCAGTGGCATGAATATCATCACTACCAAACTTTTTTGCTAATACAACAACCATTGCCATACAAGGCATTGCAGTTTGCATAACAACTACCGTTTTCGCAATATTTCCAATATGAATATTAAAAACAAGTGAAACTGCATTTATTAATAATAACAAAACAAAAGGAACCAGAAGCATTTTATTAAAAATCAAGGCATAAATTTCTGGCTTTTTAAATGCTGCAATCATTGGGTTTCTGGCTAATACAGCACCAATGTATAGCATTGCAAGGTAAATTGTTGTTTTCCCAAGACCCGATATTGGATTATAAACATATTCGGGAAATCTGATTCCAAATGCAAGCATAAATATTCCAATTGCAAATGCAATTATATTTGGATTTACAAGATGTTTAAGACTTTCTCTGAATTTTAGGTTTCCTGTGTTATTAAATTCAAATACTCCTACGGTCCAAATGTAAATATCTTGTGTTAAGTGAAAAATTACGGCATATAATAAACCTTCTCCACCTGGAAATAATGCAGAAAATAATGGATAGCCAAGGAAAGCTACATTTCCAAGCATGGTATGTATTACATGAATATTCCCTTTTTTACCGTCAATACCAATTAATTTTCGAGAGAATTTCCCTGTAATATACAATAGAAGTATTCCAACATGAGATGCAATAAAAACAAGTAAGCTATTGAATAATATTTCACGGTTCAATTCAACATTAGAAACAGAAGAAAGAATAAGCGCCGGAAGTGTAATATTAAAAACAATTGTGGCAATACTATTTTTAATTTCTTCGGTAATAACTTTTAATTTTGTAGCTATAACTCCTATTAATGCTAAAAAACCAAGAATTAATATTTGATGGATAATAATTGAAAAATTCATTTTACAGATTTATATACAAAAAACTAATTATGAGTTTATTTGACTGTAAAATTACAAATGCGTTTAGTTTAAAAGCATTATTTATTCAATAAAATTAAAAGTATTCACAATTAATACCATTTTTATCAGAATACCTTTACAAAAATTAGTTTAATTCATATTTCATTTTAAAATCCTTTTCAGGAAGGAATTTCCAGAACCTTTTAGGTAAAAACTGCATGTGAACCTTCATGTTCTTACGTTCCTTAATATTTATGGTGTCGTAGTAGCTCTTCCAGAGTTTTTGAAATAATTTCTCGCTAACATGCATAACATCTTTGTTTACCTTTCCACTTGCAAAATCCACCTTTTGTTTTCCAATAGTGATTTCTCTCACATTTTCTAAATCATAGTAATATCCAAATTTACGGCGTGTATCAAATATTACCCACTTCTGATCAGCAAACCTATTCCTGAAATGATTCACGGTAAGTGGTATTACGTTGTATTTTGGATCAAAAGATGCATAGTAGATATCATCAACAGTTTTCTGAAAGCGCACAAACATAAGTACTCTTTGTGCTTCAGTTCCTACTTTCTTTTGCAGGTTGTTAAGTTTGATTACTGAATCTTCGCTGAAATTAACTTCAACATTATATGGTGTCTCCAGAATTAACTTAATGTAATCATATATAATTATTTCAATATCTGGTACTTCTGACAAGTAAGCCTTAAAAATTCTTTGACAATTCTGCTCGTTTGACTTCTCCTTAACCCTATTCCATATTGTATCAAACTTGTCAGAATTAGTTGATATATAATGCTTTGTTGCAAATAGATCATCCTGGAAGGATTTAACACTTACTATTTTATCAGGTTTAATACTTAAGTCAAAAGCATCGTGTATAGCAGTTATTAAGCCTTCGAATGTGTGATCATATATAAATATATTCATAATGCAATGGTTTAATTTACAGCAAATAAGCTTAATTGCTTATGTGCATTTTTATTGGATTTTTTAACAATACTTTTTTCGCTTAAAATAATCTTCTTTACATTTTCAGGTAATAATTCATTTATAGTATGAGCTTTAAGTTCGTTGCACGTAATAAAGTATTTTGCTCTTTTTAGTGCAACTCCAATTTTTTTCAAATTTGATAAGTTCAGTTTGCTATAGCGTCTTGCTAAAATGATCTTTTTAGCCGACAACACACCTATTCCAGGCACTCTCAATATAGTTTCGTAGCTCGCTTTGTTAATATCGATTGGAAACATCCAGGGATTACGTAGCGCATAACTTAATTTGGGGTCTATTTCTAAATCAAGATCAGGATGATCGTCATTTACAATTTCATCAATAGTATAATTGTAGAATCTAAAAAGCCAGTCGGCCTGATAAAGCCTGTTTTCGCGTTTTAATGGTGGTTCAGTAAGAGCTGGGAGCCTCTTATCGTAGCTGTTTACAGGAATAAAACCTGAATAATATACTCTTTTAAGATTCTTAGAGTTATATAGGTTTCCTGCTAAATTTAAAATATGCTTATCACTATCAGGAGTAGCTCCAACAATTAGTTGTGTGCTTTGTCCTGCTGGTGTAAACCGTGGGGCATGCCTAAATTTCCTGCGTTCCTCTTTATTTTCAATGATTTTACTTTTAATCGTATTCATTGGGCTAAGAATACTTTTAAAATTCTTGTCCGGAGCAATCATTTTTAGATTCTTCTCAGTTGCAATTTCAATATTTACACTTAGTCTATCGGCGTATAAACCAGCCTCTTGCTGTAATTCGTCACTTGCTCCTGGAATTGCTTTCAAATGAATATAACCATTGTAATTTTGTTTAGTTCTAAGCTCTTTTGCTACACGAACCATACGTTCCATGGTATAATCAGGATTTTTTATTATCCCAGAACTTAAAAAAAGACCTTCAATGTAATTTCTTCGGTAAAATTCTATGGTAAGATCAACAACTTCCTTAACTGTAAATGTAGTTCGCTCAATATCATTGCTTTTTCTATTAGCACAATACGCACAATCATAAATGCAATGATTTGTTAGCATTAACTTCATAAGGGAAACACAGCGCCCATCCTGAGTAAAACTATGACAAATTCCCCATGGTGAGGCATTTCCTATTCCTTTTCCACTATTCGGTCTATTGCTACCACTTGATGCACATGACACATCGTATTTTGCTGCATTTGCAGATATTTTTAGTTTATTTACAGTTTCGGATCTCATATTTGTTAATATGCAAATTATATTAGCAAATATACTAAATAAATCTGCATTTATACTAATTTATTTAGTATTTAATTGTATGTTTGTAATAAATTAGCTTTTAGCCTTTAGTTATTTGCTATTAACGATTATTATGAGAAATTTTAGATCATTGAATATTTGGAAAGATGGAATTGTCCTTGTAAAAAGGATCTATAAGCTTACAGATTGTCTACCATATGAAGAAAAATATGGTTTAAAAAGCCAAATGTGCAGAGCTGTGGTTTCCATTCCTTCTAACATAGCTGAAGGGTGCTCAAGAAATAGTGAAACTGAATTCAAAAGGTTTTTAGAAATTGCCATTGGTTCAGCATTTGAATTAGAAACACAACTAATAATACTCTCTGAGTTAAAATTTATAGTAAAAGAACAATTAATTCCAATATTAGAATTATTAAACAATGAACAAAGAATGATAAATAGCTTAATTAGTAAAATTAAGAGCCAATAGCTAAGGGCTAATAGCAATTTAAAATATAAAAAATGGAATCTATTGCGCAGAATATTAAGTATTTAAGAAAGAAAGGCGGCTTAACTCAGGAAGAATTAGCTAATAATATTGGTGTAAATCGTGCAATGATTGGTTCTTATGAAGAAAACAGAGCTGTTCCTAAATTATCGGTTTTAAAAGACATGGCTTATTTTTTTAAAGTATCCATTGATGATCTTATAAAAACAAGGCTTTGGGAAGAATCAAACCGTGATTCTGTAAAGGAATTTATAAAAGGCGGTAATTTAAGAGTTATTAGCACCGTTGTTGATAAAACCGATAAAGAACTTATTACAACAGTTCCAATTCAAGCTTCTGCCGGTTATACCAAAGGTTATGCCGATCCAGATTACGTTGAAGAGCTTCCTCATTTTTCATTACCTCTTATGGAGCTTAGTAAAGAAAGAACGTACAGGGTTTTTCAAATAAAAGGTGATAGTATGGAGCCTATAAAATCAGGTTCTTATATTATTTGTGAATACCTTGCAAATTGGGATGAAATATACGATGGCAAACCTTATATTTTAATTTCAAAAGATGATGGTATTGTTTATAAGCGCTTATATAACAAAATATATGATTCGGACGAGGTTATATTAAAGTCGGATAATCCTGAATATGATGCATATTCAATAAAAGCAGAAGAAGTTTATGAAGTATGGAAAGCACTTGGTTTTATAAGCTTTGAGTTGCCTGAGCCAGGCGAAATTACTACTCAAAAATTACATAGCATGATTTTAAATATGAAAAATGATATTGATAAACTCAAAACTTAGTTTATTCATCGGGGTTTCGCAATCTTTTCTTCTGAGATACTATCTTTTTTTCTTTGAGTCTTCTTTCCTTAGAAGCCCTTGTAGGTTTGGTCTTAATACGTTTTTTGGGCTTTAATAATGCTTTTTCAAGTAATTCAAAAAACAAGTCAATTACGTTCTTTTTATTACGCAATTGTGTTCTTTCTGAATCAGAAGATATTATTAAAATTCCTTCTGAAGAGATCCTATTTTTAAGTTTGACTCCGATCCTTTCCTTTTCAATATCAGATAATAAAGCTGTATTGTAAAGATCAAACCGCAATTCGACTTTGGTAGAGACTTTATTCACATTTTGTCCTCCACTTCCACTACTGCGAGATGTTTTAAAAACGAATTCCTTTAATATTTGATTTTTATTTATCATTGTATAAATTCATTATTCAAATAGATGCCATAAAACAAAGATTATTAATCATATAACTTCATTCTATTTTATAATTTCTATTGTTTTTTATGTTGTAGTAAATTTAAACAATTCTTTTCTGATTCTGTTTCTATCAGTTAAAGACTTACATTACTTCCGAATTGAATGAGAATGTTTGTGATGTAACAATCTCATTATGTACAATATAAGAATATGAAAGAACGATTTATTATGATATTTATTTTTATAGTTGCCTTTATATTTATAGTAGATATCTATTCTTTTAAAGGAATAAAACTACTCACATCTGTGTTTCAATCAGCAATATTAAAAAATAGTATTTATATTTTTTATTGGATAATACCAATCCTGGTTGTTTCAACATTGCTATATTTCAGAACATTACAACCATTTGACAGAGATCCACGCATATTCAGGAATTTCTTTTTATTGGCAGGATTCTTTATTTTGTTTTATGTTCCAAAGCTTATATTTATTACTTTTCATTTAACGGAAGATATTATTCATATAGGTAAATGGACAATAAGTAAATTCACAGTATTTGCAGGAAATGAATCTGTTATAGCAAGTCCGGATATTTCAAGAGCAAAGTTCTTAACACAATTAGGATTGATATTAGCTGCAATTCCTTTTACTTCTATCTTATACGGAATGACCAAAGGACGCTTCAATTTCAGAATTACAAATGAAAAGCTTTGGTTTCCTAATCTGCCAGAAGCTTTTAATGGCTTTAAAGTGGTGCAAATATCAGATATTCATATTGGAAGCTTTTTGGGTCACGAAAATCAGGTAAAAAAAGCTGTTGAGTTGGTAAATGAGCAAAATCCGGACCTTATTTTATTCACTGGTGATCTTGTAAATAACTTTGCAGAAGAACTAAATGGTTGGATTCCAATATTAAGCGATTTAAGAGCTAAATACGGCAAGTTCTCTATTTTGGGTAATCATGATTATGGAGATTACTTTGATTGGGCTGATAAGGCGGAAAAAGAGCAAAATCTCATTAGTTTGAAGCAAGCTCACAAAGACCTTGGTTTTAGACTGCTCTTAAATGAATTTGAAAATATTGAATTAAACAACTCCCAAATAGGCTTATTTGGTGTCGAGAACTGGGGCCTACCTCCTTTTCCACAGTATGGAGATTTAAAAGAAGCGATGAATGGATCTGCAGAATTACCTTTTAATATTCTTATGTCTCATGATCCTTCTCACTGGGATGCTGAAGTTATTGAAAAAACGAATATCGATTTAACACTGTCAGGACATACACACGGAATGCAGTTTGGAATAGAAATAGGAAATGTGAAATGGAGCCCGGTAAAATATAAATATCCTCGTTGGGGCGGTTTGTATAAAGAGAATAATCAGTATTTATATGTTAACAGAGGGTTTGGTTATATTGGCTTTCCTGGTCGTATAGGAATGCCTCCTGAAATCACAGTTATTGAATTAAAAAGGACATAAAAAAAGGGCCTTTAAGCCCCCTTTTTTTAAGTAATAATTATATTCTTACATACTATCTCCAGAGAATATTTCTTCAAGAAAAGAAAAGAACTCTTCGATGTCAGTTGCAAAGTCTTCGAAATAAGGATAAGCAGGTGCAATTGAACCATCTGAGAATACGAAATTGATGTTAATATATAAACCTATTTCTTCGTCAATTGGAATTGAATAGTCTGAAAAAATTCTATCAAATTCGAATTCTATATCAACTGCTTTAACGCCATCTACAGAAACATAAGCATCAATTTCCGCATTAATTGCTTCAGCTAATTCATCTAAGTCTGTAGCTGTAGATGTTCCATTTTCAACATCTTGTATTATTTGGGCAATATTTTCGAAGTTTACATCAACCTCTACTTTTACATTTAAAAGCTGAATGTAACCATTAATGTTTAAAGGAGGATTGTCCCAATTTGTAGTTTCAAATGTAGCTCCAACGCCTGCAGCAAAAATTAAAATTTCTTCATAATCAATATCAAAGTTAACACTTGCTGTTGTTCCAATATTACTAAAACTACCTCCAAAAGTAAATGGGTTAAGATAAATTTCAACTGATAATATTTCAGGTTCTCCTCCTGTTTTCCAAGAAGCAGAAAAATCAATATTAACATATTCAATATTGTCGATTGTAAGATCTGCGGCAAGTTCTGTAGGATAATAATCTTCTCCTATATTAGTTTCGTCATAACTTGAAATAGTAATTGTAGCATCGTTAGTTGTACTATTTTCAGTTGGAAAATTAATAATAATTTTATAACTCGGAACTCCATGAGCTACATCCCATTTTTCGTAAGTAGCATTCCAGGTATATGTTCCTACATTACTATCAAAATCAAACAATCCTGTCTCTAAAGCAATTTTTGTTCTTTCATAGTTAGAAGGAAGTATTAATTTTTGCATGTTTAAAAGAACAGCACTAGGTTCATTTGATTTTTTACCACTAAAAGGATCTAATGGCAGCTCCATAAGAGCTTCCATAGCTTTTACTCCTTCAGCATTTAACATTTCATCAAAATAACCTGACATATCGGTATTAAGCTCTTCTAAAGCAACCTTAGCATCTGCAGGAGACATTTCATTATTATCTTCATCTTTGTCACATGCAATAAAAAATACCATTGTAAGCATTAGCATCATTGCAATTAATTTTTTCATATTTTGCATAAGTTTAGTATTTTGGTTAGCAATTAATTTTAAGCCGGTTTTTAATAAGACGTTAAAATATATAAAAAGGTTCCGTTAATGAGTATTTTTCTCTCAAATCAATTGAACCAAATATATTACAAACAAGTCTCTTGTTTTGTTTCACTTAAACATCATAAAGTAAGTACTATGCCAAAAAAAAATGAGTGGAATTTTCATTATCCCACTCATTGCAAATTATTAATTATAAGATATTTAATTCCCGCTCAGTTTAACCTTGTCCATATTAATGGATTTATAAACTTTCATTACCTCCTCTTTTGTTAGCTCTCCTAAAATATTAATACCCATATATTCATTTTCAGAAATTATAGTTACCAATACTTCTCGAATACTATTCTCACTTTCTATTATATAAATAGATATGTCGTTATCCTCTTGTGCTATTCTGGTAAGAAGATTATAATTGAAGTCTTTTATTTTAGCATTAAGGGAATGTTTTAAATCATCCAAGGTAAGAGTATTTTCTTTCTCCTCAAACATCATAAATTTAATTACCTCTACCTTATCTAAAAGCTCTTTTGAATTATACTCTTCATCATCTGATAATGATAGGACTATTTTAAATAAAACAGGAGGAATATGCAAAATGGCAAAACCGTTTTCGGCTTCATATTCTTCAAAAATGTCAGTTTCTTTATATTTATTTTTATCGGTAATACAAGAAAATTGTAATCCCAGTATTAAGATTATTAATAGTAATGTAGTTTTCTTCATGGTTTAATTATTTATCAATTTCTTCAAGATGTTCAAGCCCATTAATGTTCATTGACTTCGATAATTTTGAGATGTTTTTCAAATCAATATTTCCTTTAATACTTATTAAGGCATTCTCATCCTTTCCTCCTGCAATTAGTAGAAGTTCAATAATTTTACCATCTTTTTCATTAATAAGAAATTTTACATCCTGATCTTTTTCCTTGATTACCATTAATACTTTGTAATCCTCCATTGGAAGCTTATCAATAATTTCCTTATAAAAATTAGCATTTCCTTCATATGTTTCATCTGTTGCAAGAATCTTAATTCCCTTTAAATTCTTCATTAACTCATCAAATTCAGGATCATTTGTTTCTACATCAGTAAACATGCTAAACATATAGCTTGTAATATAAACTGAAGTAAAGCCTTCTTGTCCACTGTATTTGTCAAAAAGATCATCTACCGGTGTATTCTGGGAAAATCCGGGTAGATTTAAAAGCACTACGGTTAATAATAAAATAATTTTTTTCATGGTTTTATTATTTAATATATTTATCTGCTACTTCGAATTTACTTACAGGACTTAACTCTTTCAGTCCTTTATTAAAGCTTGACAATTTATATAATTGTTCAGTTCCTTCGCTAACTTTTTGAATAGGTTCTAAATGATCTGTTCCATTATTTAACATTGCAGAAACATACAAAAGAGTTTCTTTTGCTTGTTGGTAAGCGATTTCAGGGTTATCATATGTATCTGAAAACTGAATATCTTGTTCTTTATTAAAAACTTCATTCCTTAAAAGATAATAAGAACCCATTAATATTATTATACTTGCTGCAATTCTTAAATATAAATAATTTACACTCTTTTTAGTTTGCACGTTCTTGCTATCAATATCTTTTAGTGTATCCCAAATTTGATCTGAAATATCTGGCATATCATCACTTTTAGCATTCTCCTGTGATTGATATAAGAATATATCCTTATCTGCAATAAGCTCACTATCTACTACTTCGCTATTAAAATACTCGCGGAGAATATTTTCTTCGTCCAACGTAGATTCACCACTATAATATTTCTCTAACAGAACTTTTATTCTTTTCAGATCCATGGTTATAATATTTATTTAATAGTTGTTCTCTTATCTTTTTTCTTGCTCTGGATAAACTAACACGAATAGTATTTATATTCATATTAAGTATTTGCGAAATTTCCTCATAATCATATCCTTCAATATCACGCAATTGCATAATTGTTTTCTGTGGCTCATCAAGTTTATTAATTGCGTCTTTTGCTCTTTCGTATGCGAGGTTAATTTCTGTTTGTTTTTCCTTATTCAACGATTCTGCTGCTGTTTCATTTCTTTCAATTCCACTTAATGGCACTGTTTTTTTTAGTTTTATTTTATCTAAACAAAGATTTCGTGTCATTCTCATTGCTAAAGCTTCTACACTATTGTATTTATCAAGTTCAGTACGCATATTCCACAGTTTAACATATATTTCTTGAACTACATCTTTAGAATCATCCATATCTTGCATAAATCGATTTGCAAATCCAAGCAATTTCCTGTTTAATGGTAATATGTTTTCTTTAAAAGTTTCAGCAGTCATTTATTCCCAATTCAAGACCATGAAAATTACAAATTAATTTTGAGAAAGGGAGTAAAATACTCCCTTTTATTAATGATTCTCTAATTCATCGAGGTACTCAAATCCTGATATATGCACTGAGTTTGATAAAGAAGCTAATTGTTTTAAATCAATTTTGCCTTTTATACTTATTACAGCATTATCATCATGACCTCCAGCAACCAGCATTAACTCCTCGATATCCTTTCCTGCATATTTCACATAAAATACCACATCATTATCATGTTCTTTAATAGTCATAAGCTCTACATAAGCTTTTGTGTCAACCTGAGATTTCATTTCTTCGAAAAAATTAATATCAGAGCTAACATGGTCTTCCATTGCAATTATTCGTATATTATCTATCATGCCTTTCATTTTCTGAAGATCTTCATCATCATCAATGGCAGCAACAATATCAAATAAAGCACTGTTAATTACTATTGTTGTAAATCCTTTTTCACCTTGATATTTACTTATTAAATTATCAACAAAATCCTGTGCGTTAAGTATAAATGGAAATGCTGCTATTACTAAAACTAAAATTATCTTTTTCATGATTACTTTTTTTAATGTTTTAAATTTTCAATTGTTTATTATGAGCTCAATTCAATAACAAGACGAATCGATTTTAAAAACATTACAAGTATTTCAAAAAAATGATCTAAAAGAATGATAGAAATCAAAAAGAGGAGCATTTTTAATGCTCCTCTTAAGTTTATTTAAAGTATGGTTCTAATTTCTGAATTAATTCATCGGGTGCTTTTCGGGGTCTCCTGGTTTTTTCATCAACAAAAATTAACATTGTAGTACCTTCGTTTAGCAATTCCCCTTTTTCGTTTAAGACTTCATAATTAAATGTTATTCTGATGCCCGGTATCTCTTTAATCGTGGTATTTAAAGTCAAAAGATCATCATACATTGCAGCCTTATGGTATTTGACATCCAATGTCTTTACAGGTAAAATAATACCCATATCTTCAATTTTCTTATATGAAAAACCAAAATTACGCATTAATTCGGTACGTCCTACCTCATAATATAATGGATAATTTCCATAATATACATACCCCATCTTATCTGTTTCACCGTAGCGTACTCTTATTTTTGTTTCAAAAGTGAACATTTTATTACTTATTTATTATTTTGCAATTATACAGAGATTTTTTTTCAATCGATAACAAACTATTTCTTTTCTAATATTTATACAGCATTTCCATTGTTTAAGAGGCTTTTAAGCTTTGTAAATTTTTATAAAAATCTACTGGATTTATTATTTAGTAAATTAATATGATATTTTTTTTTGAATTCTTTTGATTTATAAAAAAAGGTTTTATTTTTGCAATCCGATTGACTCAATAGCTCAGCTGGTAGAGCACATCCCTTTTAAGGATGGGGTCCAGGGTTCGAGCCCCTGTTGGGTCACAAAAGAGAAGCAAATACTGCTTCTCTTTTTGTTTTTTCAACAATTTGTAATACAATACGTTACAAAGAGTAGTTAACAACTTTATTTAAGTAAAAAAATATTGAAATTATTTTAAAAAAAGATTTGCATTTAACATATAAGATATTACATTTGCAGTCCCAAAATGATTGACTCAATAGCTCAGCTGGTAGAGCACATCCCTTTTAAGGATGGGGTCCAGGGTTCGAGCCCCTGTTGGGTCACAAAAAAAGAGAAGCTAAAGCTTCTCTTTTTTATTTTCATATATCTTCTTTTACCTATTTCTTTAATAAGGTCTTATTTATTTGCTTAACAAAACCAGGACCTTCGTATATAAAGCCTGTGTAAACTTGAATTAAGGTTGCTCCTGCATCAAGTTTATCTATTGCATCTTGAACTGTCATTATTCCACCAACACCAATAATCGGAATTGTTCCATTCGATTTATCAGTTAAATATTTAATAATTTCAGTAGATCTTTTTGTTAGTGGTTTTCCGCTTAAACCACCATTTGCAATTTCTTCAACACGTTTAGTGTCAGTTAGTAGATTATCTCTTGAAACTGTTGTGTTTGTAGCTACAATACCGTCAATATCAGTTATTTTAAAGGTTTCAATAACATCATCGAGTTGATCGTTTGTTAAATCAGGGGATATTTTTAACAAAATAGGCTTACGTAATGACTTCTCCGCCCTTATTTCTGTTAGTTTATTCAATATATTAATAGTAGAATCTTTATCTTGTAATTTTCTTAAATCCTTGATGTTTGGACAACTTAAATTAACCACAAAGTAATCAGCGTGGTCATAAAGTTTCTCAAAACATACTACATAATCATTTAGAGCATCGTTATTTGCAGTAGCGGTATTTTTACCAATATTACCACCAATAATTACTTTATGCTTCTTATTTCTAAGCTTTTCAACTGCAAAATCGACTCCTTTATTATTAAATCCCATACGATTAATTAAACCTGAATCTTTAGGTATTCTGAAAGATCTCGGTTTAGGATTCCCGGGCTGAGCTAATGGAGTAACAGTACCTATTTCAATAAAAGAAAACCCAAAATTAGAAAACTGATTATAAACCTCAGCATTTTTATCGAAACCAGCTGCAAACCCAACAGGATTATCGAATTCAAGTCCCAAAAAATTGGTTTTTAGGCGAATGTCTTTAACTGCATACATTTTCCTTACCAGAAATGCTATTCCAGGGATTTTAAATCCAATTTTAAGGATAATTACTATTAATGCGTGTATACTTTCTGGTTGAAGAAGAAATAGAAGAGGGCGAATAATAAACTTATACATCGTTTTTTTACAAAGATAATACGATTAATACAAATTTACTCAGGAATGAATTCTTTAAAAGTACCATTTTGATAAAAAATCAAAACTTTTTCAATTATCTTTTTTTCATCACTTAAATGATGAATTTTAGGTGTTATTTCCTTTTCTTTCTCAGTTTCCCTTATTTCCGATATACTATTTACAGAATTTTGAATATGCGATTCTGGCGAGCTTAACACTTTTTCAGATGTTTCAGCCTCAGATTTAAATAACGAAGGTTGGTTTAAAAACATGTTCCCTTTACCGGTAATAAGCCATTGGGCGTCTATTTCAGGGTAAGAAAGTAACATTTTTTCTATAAAATCGTAGCTTGGTTTGTTTCTTCCTGATAATATATGAGATATGCTGGAACGCTGAACACCAATGACATCAGCAAATTTTGTTGATGTTAGGTTGTTTTCTTTAAGAAATTGAATTATTCGGTCTTTCATAATGTAAACAGTTAATATTACAAATGTAATTATAATATTATTTACAAATGTAATTATTAGTATGGATTTTGTAGTTTACATATGTGATATTCAGGTATTGGTTTTTAAGAGTTTTTTTTAAGATAAGCCTAAAGTTTACCCAATTTTATCATATATGCATATTAATAAGTAGAAACTTGATTAAAATCAATGTGGCGTTTATATTTAATAAGACAAATACAATGCTTATATCTATATAAATTGCTATAATTTGATTGTTTTTGGAGCATTTATAGCTTGATTTATTACTATTATTGATTACGTAAACCATTTCTTTAACAATAAAGTCATAATAAACAGAAATAGAGCATAATAAGTTATGAGTAGGGTTTGATTTTATATGAAAATGAATAAATTGTTATAATATTATTGAATTATTACTTTAATTACACCTTATAAGTAATTGATTATATGAATACAATAATATTTTAGATCAGGTAATCGGTTACAATCTGTAAGTGTATCCAAATGTAATCTTAATTAATATGAATTTATGGTTACAATTGTAATTAGTTGTACATTTTTGTCTTATTACATTTGTAACTTATCGAAATATTCACTTTTGTAATAATGATTTTTCAATAGTGTTACATAATTATCTATATTCAATTATCTATTTGGAATACCAATACTCCTATTTCTATCTTAATTTTTAACCTTCTTAGAATTGAATATTTGAATTCAGTTTTAGTATATGTACGAAATATCAAAATCAGACTAAATATGTTTTTTTCGTATTTTGACTTAAGAATTAAACTTAACTCCTATTTTGGAAGAGATATTATGCATAAGAAAGAGTTGCAAGTTCAAAGTTATGAAAGTATTTTACAAAATAACTTTCCTTACTCAGTATATGTTATCAACAGTAACTTTTAAGTCAGGTTTATAATTAAATCAATAGTCTTGTTTGTAATACTTTTTATTCTTTTAAAAAATTCCGTAATTTAAAGGTCTTTATCAACTATTATACAAGCAAATTCAATATGAATAATACAATTTCAAAATCGAATAAGTTTGATAAACAGCAATCTTTATTAAAAAGAAGAAGACGTCCTTCTATTCTGTTTGGAATAATTATAGCAATTATTGTAGGCACAATCGTTGGTGGTTGGTTCCCTGATTTCGCTGTTCGATTTAATATATTAGGTGAAGTTTTTCTCAATTCATTAATGATGATTGTAGTTCCAATTGTAATGTTATCATTAATTATAGGAATTACACATTTAGGCGATATTAGCAAACTGGGATCCATAGGTGGTAAAACGGTTATTTATTATCTTGTAACAACAAGTATAGCTGTATTAATCGGAATTTTTATGGTTAATATTATTAAACCAGGTATAGGAATAAGTCCTGGCGAAACTCATCCTGATTTTAGTTATATAGTAAAAGGAGAAAATAATCGAACAGTATATTTAACTGATGAAATATTTGATAAAAATCAATATACAGATCAATATGTTTTAGTACTTGTGGATCAGGAAGTAAAGGGCGTTATTGAATCTTTTTCAGAGAATAAAGTTACAGTGAAACTTTGGGAGAATTTAAAGACCGAGGAATTATATTATGTTACTGCCGAAGATGGAACACAATTACCTTTTTATCGTATCAATGGCCAATTAGTTTCGGCAGAACCACAATTAAAATCAACAGGAACTGGTGTTGAAATAAGTTCATTTATTAAAGGTGATCTTAATGGTAAAGATGTAAGAAATATTGGGAATACCCTGAATGAGCTGCTAATAGGCAATAAAGAAACTGACAAACAGGGATTAATACCGTCCAATATATTTTCAGCAATGGTACACATGGATATTCTTCCATTAATATTTTTTGCATTATTACTGGGAGTTGCACTTTCGTTGTTAGGTGAAAAAGCAGTTCCTGCAATTAATGTTTTATCTATATTAAATGATGCAATAATGAAAATTGTCCACTGGATTATTGTTATTTCTCCATTTGGTATTTTTGGCTTAATTGCTGCTCGTATTGGATTGGCAGGTGGTTTTAAAGGTTTTGTCCCTGAATTGATATCTCTTGGAAAGTATAGCATAACAGTTATGATTGGTTTGCTTATACACGGATTAATAGTACTTCCACTTATTCTTAAAATATTTGGCAAAACAAATCCAGGGAAATATGCCAAAGGAGTCGCTACTGCCCTACTTAATGCCTTTTCAACAGCCTCCAGTACAGCTACTTTACCTTTAACATTAAAAGGTGTTGTTGAAGAAAATAAAGTATCTGATAAAACTGCAAGTTTTGTTCTACCTCTTGGGGCAACAGTAAATATGGATGGAACAGCATTATATGAAGCTGTTGCTGTAATATTTATAGCACAAATCTACGGAATTCATCTCCCCCCTGTATCAATGGGAATTATATTTCTAACTGCAACACTTGCTGCAATTGGTGCCGCAGGAATTCCACAAGCTGGTTTGGTAACCATGGTTATTGTAATGAAAGCAGTTAATTTACCTCTTGAAGGAATCGGACTTATTTTATCAATCGATTGGATATTAGACAGATTCAGAACAGCCATAAATGTTTGGGGCGATAGCATTGGAGCAGCTGTAATAGATACGATAGAATCGAAAAAGGAGATAGTAAAATCGAAAAGAGAAAAACTTAGTGTATAAAAAAGGGGAGATTCCAAATAAAATCTCCCCTTTAAATCAATAGTTTATACTAATGTATATTGTAAGTGTATCTTAATACCTGACCGGAACCTGAAATATATGAATCAATTTCTGGACTTCCTGAGAAATAAACACTACCAGAACCGGATATATCAACTTCAAGATATTCGATAACATACGTATATATATTACCCGATCCTGAAATATTTGAATAACAATAAGTTTGATGTAAATCTAAACATTGAATATTACCCGATCCTGAAATATAAAATTCGCTTTTATCGGCTTCTCCCGAAATAAAAATTTCGCCCGGTCCAGGAATATCCCCAATAACATCTTTTGCTATAACTTTAGAGAATTCAATTCTACCTGATCCTGTAATTTCAGCACTTAAAAGGTCAGTTGTTAAACTATCGCATACAATAATTCCGGAGCCAGTAAGCATCACTCCTTCCAAATTAGGTGTTGATAAAAATATCTTTATAGGTTGATTATTATCAATCTGGTAATCGTCTTTTACCTCGGCATAAAATTTCTGTCCGCGAACAGTGGTCATAATAAAAGGAAAAAGATTCTCTTCTGCTTGTACAATAAGTGATGTAGAATCAGCTATAACTATCTTTACATCAAAGTTTCCGGTAGAAACAACTTCATTAAAGGCAGAAATGTCGCGTGTTTTATAAACAACATGGTTATTTCCTTCTATCCTGTCATTTAACCATTCATCACACGAAATCATTGTTATAACAAACAATATAAATATGCCAAATCTGACTATTCTCTTTGTTATCATAATTTTACGTTTTAATAATTAATCTAAAAATCAAATTCAATTACTATGCCAAACAATTTATTTCGTTAGGACATACTTAAAAGATTTATTAGTTTTATAATAAAAAATATAAATAGATTATGAGAATACTTGGAAACATTTTATGGCTATTGCTTGGAGGAATAATTACTGCACTTGAATATTTTATTAGCAGTGTCATTTTAATGATTACTATAATAGGCATTCCTTTTGGAATACAAACACTTAAGTTAGGAGTTCTTGCGTTGTGGCCATTTGGTAAAACAACAATTCAAAGTGAACGTTCCAGTGGTTGTTTATATATAATATTTAATATTATTTGGATTTTTATAGGAGGAATTTGGATAGCACTTTCTCACCTTGTTTTTGGACTTATTCTTTACATAACCATAATTGGGATCCCATTTGGTAATCAGCATTTCAAACTTGCTGGCTTAGCCCTCACTCCTTTTGGTAGGGATATAATTGACAAGAAATAGTTTATTATTACAACTCTTTTTTCGGATAATCCGTAATATGTCTGATATCGTGATACAAAGGTTTTAATTGCTTGTACATTTTCTTATACACCTTATTATATAGCTTTTTATAAATGTCACGATTTTCAGATTTTGGTAAAAAAACTTCACCTACTCTACACATATTATTTATAGCCGACTGGAAATCAGGATATAAATTTAATCCAACAACACAATTAATAGCTGCACCAAGTGCTGAAGTTTCGTATGTATGCGGTTTTTCAACAGGCATGTCGAAAATATCTGCTGTCATTTGCATGGCATTATTACTTTGAGAACCACCGCCAGAAATACGCAGTTTTTCAATTTTTACACCTGTACGCTTTTGAGTTCGCTCTGCTCCTTCTTTTAATGCATACGTAAGTCCTTCAAGAATAGAACGATACAAATGTGCTCTGGTGTGAACATCACCGAATCCTATTATAGCTCCTTTTGCTTCATGTCCTGGAATCTTTACTCCAGGCGACCAATATGGTTGCAAAGTTAATCCCATTGATCCTGGAGGAATATCTTTAATCATTTCATCAAAGAGTTCTTCGGGTGTTTTGCCATTTTCTTTTGCAAGTTCTATTTCCTTATGACCAAATTCTTTTTTAAACCAGTTTATCATCCAATACCCACGGTAAATCATAACTTCCGTGTTAAAATAATTTGGAATTGCACTTGGGTATGAGGGAAAGAATTTTATGACCTCTATATATTTCTTATTTACTGTTTCAACAGTAGCAGTTGTTCCAAAGCTAAGACAAGCTATTTCTGGAGAAATACATCCTGAGCCTAATACTTCACATGCTTTATCAGCTGCAGCTGCAATTACCGGTAGCCCGACAGGCAAACCAGTTTGTTCTGCTGCTTTGATAGTAATTTCCCCTAACTTTTCTGAAGGTTTAACCAAATCAACCAGTTTATCGCGCTCAATAGGAAAAAGTTTAAAATTAATTTCAGTTGGTTTCGACCATTTTTGTTTTTTATAATTAAATGGCATATATCCAACTGTACTTCCTATTGAATCAACAAATTTATCAACCAATCTATGATTAAAAAAAGCAGAAAGAAACACATATTTATAGGTTTTTTTCCATATTTCAGGTTGATTCTGGCGAATCCAATTTGATTCTCCATCTTTTATTGCATGAACTAATGACTCATGCATATTAATTACCTGCAAACCTTTTTTTATAATTCCCTTAGGCCAATTTTCAACTTTTGCTTTACGTTGATCAAGCCAAACAATTGCAGGACGCAAAGATTTTCCATTTTTATCAAGATTTACAACTGTTCCACGCTGTGATGTAACCGATAAGCCTTTTATTTGAGAAATAGGTATTGATGTGTTTTTAATTAATCGCCGAGTAGTTTCACATAAAATATCCCATAAATAATCAGGATCTTGTTCTGCATATCCAGGTTGTTCAGAAAAATATGGATCAATTTCGGTACGTTCTAATTCACATATATTACCTTGCAAATCAATAATTACAGCACGAATTGACTGTGTACCAGCATCAACAACTATAACATATTGTTTTTCTTCTTTTTCCATCCTTTCAATATTCATCCTTCGACAAGCCTGACTTCCTTCAGGCAGGCTCAGTGTGACAATAAGTTATACAAGTTATCATCCTGTCCCGAAAACTTTCGGGACAGGATGATAACTTTGCAATTCAATTTATGGTTTTAATCCTAATGTATTTCCAGGATTCATTATTCCATTCGGATCTAAGTGATCTTTAACAGCTTGCATTAAATTTAAACTTTCTTTTCCTAATTCATTTTCCATCCAAGGAGCTAAAGTTCTTCCAACTCCATGATGATGAGATAAAGAACCATTATTTGCCTGGATTGTTTCAATAATACCTTTATGAAACTCAGTATATTCATTAAGCTCATCGCCTTTTTTCATTGGGCTTAAGAAGGTAAAGTATAAATTTGCTCCATTCTCGTATACATGCGATATATGAACCATTGCAACTGTCTTTTCGCGACTTTTCAAATATTTTCTTACTTCTGTCCACAAAGGAATAAGATTATCCCACATTACTGCTGTTTCAAGTGTATCGGTCATCACAGCTAAATCCATTAAAGGATCGCGTAAATAAGCACTTGAATATCTTTGTTTAAGCCATTTTTTTGTTGGTTTTGCACCAAGTGAAAAAGCTTTATTTTTTTTAGCTATTTTCTTAATCGAAGATATAACCTGATTTGTATATGATCTACTCCCTTCAACAGCAACAAACATTAAACAACGATCGCCGGATTTATATCCAATAGTATTTAGAAACTTGTCAGCTAAGGTTCCGTTAAAGTTTTTAGTTTTAAATGCAATTTCTGATTCTTCAGGGTCAGAAATTCTAAATAAATGAGGAACTCCCACTCCACTTTGCATTACAGTTCGCATAGCCTCAATAGCAGATTCAAAATTTTTAAATATAAATGAAGCGTGCTGTGTATTATTAGGTTGATATTTGTGGATTTTCATTGTAACTTCAGTAATTACACCTAAGGTACCTTCTGATCCCAAAAAAGTCTGGTGTAAATCCCATCCCTGAGCACTTGCCGGATATGTTTTTGTGTTTATTATACCATTTGGAGTAACTACTTTCAATGATAAAACCATATGTTCTATTTTACCATATCCCGTAGAAGCTTGCCCTGCTCCTTTTGCAGCAACCCAACCTCCAACTGTTGAATATTCGAACGATTGTGGAAAATGCCCACAAGAATAACCTGTTCCAAAATTGTTCAGGTAATCTTCAAATGCTGGACCAAACATTCCTGATTGAACTGTAACAGTTGAGTTTATCTCATTAACTTCAATAACCTTATTTATATGCTTTGTAAGATCAAGGCTAATACCACCTTTCGGTGTTTCAACTCCGCGAGTTACAGATGATTGTCCTCCAAAAGGTGTAATTGCAATATTATTCTTATTGCAGATATCAACTATATTAATTATTTCATCTTCTGATCGGGGGTAGATAACTGCATCTGGTGGTGTTGGAACAACTCCCATTCTTAATTTTAATAAATCAGCATAATATTTTCCATATGAGTGTACAACTCTGGAATAATCATCAGTTTGAATATTATCACTACCGACAATCTCAATAAATTGCTTAAGAATTTCTTGATCTAAATCAGATTTTACATCGAGTTTAACTTCCTGATTTCCTTCTAAATGCTTTTGTTTTAAGTCAGATTCAGAATATCCAAATTTTTCTTTGATAACATTAATGGTGCCCTGATCAATTTGAGTTTCGCGTTTATCGCCCCATTTAAGGATATCTCTGTACGTAGTATTCATAATTATTCAGGTAATTTAAATTTACTCATTACAATTTTAATCTCATCTTGCGTTTTCTTATCATCCCACTTTAAGTAATCCTTTGTAGTTTCCACAACCTTATTGAAAACTTCATCACCAGGATAACCTAAAGTACCAATTCCTGTTCTTCTGAAAAATATATCGGATAAGGTAAATGCCAATTCCTTTTTGATAACATAAACTACTTCGGCAAGAATTTCTCCATCGCTTGTTAATACTTCCATCAAAGGCTTGTCGTACATAGCTAAACGAAATATTGTGTGACATTCCAAACCATAGTTTCTTCCAATATAATTAATTGTAGCTTCAGGAAATTGAGGATATCGTAAAACCAATTGTCTTATGAAACTCTCCATGTTTTTAATATCAGAATCAACTAAATATCTTTTTTTAGTAATTGAACTACCTAAACTTCGATTCAGTTTTTTGGAAACTTTCTTCACAACATGTTCTGCAAGCTTCCTGCTGGTAGTATATTTACCACCTTCTACTGTAAGCAAACCATTTAATCCATCTTTAGAATTATCGAATATTTCGTATTTACGTGATGATTCATACGATGCCTCGGTTTGATTATCGACAAGTGGTCGTAATCCTCCATATGCAAATTGAATATCTTCGTATTTAATTATATCAGTACTATAATTAGCATTTATTTCATCCACCAGTTCTACAATACTTTGCTTTGTTACTTTGTATTCATCAGGATGACCGTTATATTCTTTATCTGTAGTTCCTATTAAAGTGTGATTTCTCCAAGGTATCATCATAACATGACGACCTTCTTTTGTCATCATTAAAACAGCATGCTTACTACATAATTTTTCAGTTATTATATGAATTCCTTCTGATCTACGAATATTATGATTTACTTTATTTTCACCAGATGCAGTTTTAAGTACTATATCTGTCCATGCTCCGGTACAATTAATTGTTAGATCAGCAGTTATTTCATGTTCTTTATTTTCCAGCAAATCAACAACCCTAACTCCTTTCACCGTACTACTATCGATAATAAATGATTCTATTTTAGCGTAATTAGCCACTTTAGCTCCATTTGATACAGCAGAATTTAAAATTCCTAAAGTTAAACGTTCAGGATTTATATTCTGGCAATCGTAATAAATACTTGACCCTGTCAATTTTGTTTTGGGAATACAAGGTTCAATTCTTTTTGTACGCTTTGCACTTATTGTCTTATGAAACCGAAGCTTTTTTGTTTTATCCCATGTCCATGCTTTATCCAATGAAAGGAAATCATATAAAACCATTCCTATAAATAAAGAAAACTTATTATTTTTAAGATTACTATATGTTGGAATCATAAAGGGCATTGGATACACAAAATTAGGTGCTATATTTTCTAATATACGCCTTTCCGAAAGCGATTCGCGTACTAATCCAAATTCCAAATTTTTCAGATAACGTAACCCACCATGAATTAGCTTGGAAGTAGCAGCAGATGTAGCTTCACCAAAATCGCCCTTTTCGAATAGTGCTACCTTTAATCCACGTGTTGCTGCTTCATATGCGACAGAAACACCAGATATTCCACCTCCAATAATAATTAAATCAAAATGATTTTCAAATGGTTCATCAAAAAGTCGTTTCATAAAATAGAGTGTATTAGGTTGATATTTTATCAAAGATCATAATAAATAACGAATAAACTGCTTAACAAATGTTAAATAAACTTATAGAAACTTACCAATCAATATTCTTACGTAAACGACTTAAAGATTGCAGTTTAATTCCCAAGAAATCAGCAATATACTTTAATGGAACATCATGAATCATATCAGGATACTGCTTTAATATTCTCTTATAACGTGTTTCTGCGGTCTCAGTTATGAATGAGTAAATTCTGCATTGCGATTCAACAAACATTTCTTCTATTATTCTTCTTCCTAATCGTTCCCACTTAGGATACTCAGAATATAGATATTCCAAATCTTCTTTTTTTATAACTAAAAGTTCGCAATCTGTTATAGCTCGTATTATTTCAAATGAAGGAGTTTGCGAAACGAAGCTGGGAAGCGCTGTAGCAAAGGAATGTAAAGGTGTAATATCTCGTGTTATTTCTTCCCCATCGTGATTGTAGTAAACTCTTAAATAACCTGAATTTGTAAAAGCAATTTGATCAGCAATCTCGCCTTCGTTTATAAATATTTCATTTTTATTTAATTGAATAAGCTGAACAAATTCTTGTACCGATTTTATTTCTTTTTCGTTAAAATCAACAAACTGATTTATAAACTTTAAAAGGTTTTCCAGATTAGCATTCATGTAGCAAATTTTCATTTAAGATCGTAAAAAAAAGCCGATAAATCAATTGTATCTTAAAATTAAACCCTCCTATTAATATTCATATTGACAAACCTCTTATTTTTCGATGCGAATTGGAATTTAAAATGTAAATTGTTTGCATTAAAAACTAAACCTTAAACTATGAAAAAATCATTTACAATTTTATCAATCTTACTTATAAGTTTATATTCATGTAATTACAAAGAAAAAAAGGCGGAAAAAGAAGCTGAGATAGATATTATTAAATCAACCTTAATTGAAGTTGGACAAACAGTTCCTGAGTTTAGCTATATTACCTTAAATAATGATACAATCAATGTAAATGATTTAAAGGGCAAAGTAGTATTTATGAATTTCTTTGCTACATCGTGTCCTATTTGTATTAAAGAACTTCCTTTTGTTGAAAGTGATATTTGGGCAAAGTATAAAGACAATGACAACTTTGAATTAATTGTTTTTGGAAGAGAACATGTTGCTGAAGAAATGATAGCGTTTAAAGAAAAAAACGGATATACATTTAATATAGTTCCTGATCCGGGAAGAAAGATATACTCTTTGTTTGCTGAAAGGTATATTCCAAGAAACTTTGTTTTAGACCGAGATGGCAATATTATTTATCAGGCAACAGGTTTTATTGATGAAGAGTTTGCAAAACTGAAAGAAACTATTGAAAACGAATTAAATAAATAGATATCTTTATTTGGTTAACACTTCGACATCCCGATAACTATTGGGACAGTGTAACCACAAATTTTAAGAAAGTTGTCATACTGAATTTATCAGCGTATTGACAACTTTTTGTATATTTATAATAAAAACACTCTATGACCTTAAAATTTCATTCAGCAGTTCTTTTTGTGAAGAATATAGAAATATCTAAGGATTTTTATTGTAATGTACTAAAACAAGAAATAGAAACTGATTTCGGTAATAATATTTCTTTAAAAGGTGGACTTTCAATGTGGCAAGTATCTGATTGGCATCCTTTATATAGTGATTTTTACGATAAAGAAAATTACAATAAATCATTAGAATTATACTTTGAAACTGAAGATATCTCACAAATTGTATATCTTATAAGTTCGAATAATATACTTAAACATCATGAACTTACAGAAGAATCTTGGGGACAAAAAACTATTCGTATTTATGATCCTGATAATAATTTAATTGAAATTGGAGAAAAGCTTGAATCATTTATTAAAAGGATGCATAAAGAAGGATTATCTGTTGAACAAATAAATAGAAAAAGTGGTGTTCCAATTAATTTAATTTATGAATATATTAAATAATGTTTGAAGCTTATTATAAATCTCCAATTGGTTACCTGAGAATTATCTCAAACGATAGAGATATTATTAAAATTGAATTTGTTGATGAGTACTTCAAAATGAAAATGGTTCCGGTTCAAATACAAAACTGCATAACTCAACTTGATGAATATTTTAAAGGTGAACGTAAAGTATTTAATATTGGAATAAATCCAGCAGGAACTGAATTTCAGGGAAAAGTATGGAACTTGCTAATGAAAATTCCATTTGGTAAAACCATTTCATATCTTGATCAAGCTAAACAATTTGGCGATGAAAAAGCTATTCGTGCTATTGCTTCGGCTAATGGGAAGAACCCAATTCCTATTATTATACCTTGCCACAGAGTTATTGGCAATAATGGGAAATTAACTGGTTATGCTGGCGGATTATTAAAAAAAGAATGGTTACTTGAGCATGAAGGTGCTATTCAACAAAGAAGTTTATTTCACTAATAAAATAAAATCACTTCCTGGTTCATTATTACCAAATTCTCCATATCGTGGCTGTGGTTCTACTTTTTCAACATACTGAATAATTTCATTAATTGTAAGAATACCATCATTACCACCATAATTCCTTAAAGATTCCAGAAGCTTACGTGCAAAAGGAGAATGATGTCCAGGTCGACCATCGGGAACGTACTCTTTCCCGCCTGAAGTTAGATATAAACGAGTTTTATATTTCTTTTTACGTTGAATGAACTCTTCATTTGTAACTTCTGTATACATATCAGCTGCTCTACTTTTTGATGCAATAAGAGGATCAAAAGTCCCTCCAAAACAAACATCCATTATAAGCAATATATGCTTGCACGGAATATTATTAACCATTGTTCGCAAATTAGAATGCGATAAATATGAAGTTTTTGCAACATCATCTGATTTAGAATCACGCGAAATAACATAACCTTCTTTAAAAACGTCATCGTAAATTCCGTGTCCAGCAAAAAAGATTAATAAATTATCGTTTGCGCTATACTCCAATTTTGCATATTCGCGAATCTTCTCAATGGCTTCTTTTAAAGTTGGATTTATAAGAAGTTCTGTCTGTACATAATAATTTGATTGCAATTCATCAGCAATAGTTGTTGCATCAATAACTGGGTTAACCAGCTCAGAAAATGAGTCATAAATATTAGTTGCGAATATTAGTGCTCGATCAACACCAAGAAGATCTTCTCCAGTAACTGATTTTTCAGTTTTTGCATTATTAGATTCTGATCTATCGGCCTGTACACTTACGTTTCGTCTCTTTTTTACAATATGAAATGGATTTTCAATAGGAGTTACTTCAAAGGCTTTTTTACTTGCCGATATTACCAATTCAAAACTTGAGTATTCGTATGAATTACTATCCTTATTTTTTGTCTTCGTAGCTTGTAAATATGCTTTAGTCCAATTATTTTTAAAAGCTTTAGCATCCGCTATTGGAATTTTTACTCCAGCATCAGATTCCATAAATCGGATCTTATAAATCTCCAGATCTGCATTATAACCAATAAGTCTTTCAATTGGAATTTTAACTTTGCCTGAAGCTCCTGATTTTACACCAAAATGTTTTTCAGTATTATATTGTAATCGAGATAAAACTTCTGATTTCAATTTTTCTCGTCTATCAGTATATTGAATTGTAGTTTCAAATTCATCTCGCGGTGCTGTAAGTTTCTTATCTATCTTTCCTAAAATGTTTTCAATTACCTCAGCAGTTAAAATCATTTTCTGAGCAGAAGTTAGTTCACCATCCATATAATCGGTAATTAATGATTTTCGTGAAGGTTTTACTCCTGTTATTTCCCAAACTATTGATGATTTATCGGAACTGAATGAAGTTAAAAACAAACCATCATCACTAAATGTTCCTCCAAAAACATGATCAGCATGACGATAAATATGCTCAAATTCAGTAATCTCATCGGGTGAAATTTTTGCAATTACTAAATCACTATTTTTTCCAAATACTAAATATTCACCTGTAGAATTATATCTAATAGTTCTATTTACCCTTATTTTCAGGCTATCTTGAAATAGAACCTTATTATTAATAATATTATATCTTCTAAGCTGATATTGAGATGATGAAACAAATTCATTCTTAGATGGATGAAAGCAAACATCATATTGCCAATATTTTAATCCCGGAATTGTATCACTTAACAAATACTTATCATTCGAATATTTATAAACAGAAACCATTCTATCATATCCACCTACAATTAAATATTCATCGTTGTAGTTAAAACTTATTCCCATAACAGCATCTTCATAAATGAACTTCTGAAATAACTCCATCTGATCACCTTTCCAGCTCCAAATACAAATGGTTTCATCTGAAGATGCACTTGCCAGATATTTCCCATTATGACTAAACTCTAATTTATTTATATTGTATGAATGCCCATTTAAAACCTGTACAACTTTCTTGTCTTCAAGACGAATAATTGCAATATCATTGTCACTTTTATATTTAGCATAAGCTAAATACTTCTCGTCAGGAGAAAATGAAATATGTCCTCCAACTGATTCTGGATTACCTTGATGAGAAAAAATCTTTTTCCAATTATCATCATAAATTTCAACTGTATTATTCCCAATCGTTAGAGCAAAATAATTTCTGAATGGAGAAAATTTGCTATCCATTATATAATCAGGATATCCTTTTAATTCCTTTTTTTCTTTATATGTAAACTCTTGTGAGTAAACTGGTGTTAAAGCGAGAATCAATAAAATTGTAAGTAAATTTTTCATAATATTAAGATTTTAAAGGCTTGTTAAGTTAAATATTCAATTTGATATTTCAAATACTATTTACTTTTTATCTTTTTCTGAATTTTAATTATCTTCGCCAAGCCTTAAAACTTAACTTAAATGGAAAAGTTGGATTTAGAATTATTTCCCAATGATAGTTATACTACAAAAAGTAACTCAAGAATATTAATCGATAAGTTATTTCTGAATACGCGATTCTATTTTGTAATTAAATATATTCAGCTCATATTTAAAAGCAGAAAATTAGCTCGGATAGGAAAATACAATAGAAAAGCCTGGTCATTGTCATCTTTTGATGTATTCAAATTAATTGAGAGTTGTGGTGGAAGGTTTAATATTGAAGGAATAGATAATATTCGGAATTGTAAAGAACCTGTTGTAATTATAAGCAACCATATGAGTGCGATGGAATCTATGATTCTCCCTGCACTAATTGCTCCTTTTAAGGAAGTTACATTTGTTGTAAAAGAAAGTTTGCCAAAACATTTTCTCTTTGGTCCGGTAATAAGTGCAAGAAACCCGATTACGGTAGGCAGATTAAATTCACGAGAAGATTTAATCTCAGTTATGAAACAGGGAAAAGAAAACCTTGAAAAAGGAGTCTCAATTATAATTTTCCCACAAGGTGGTAGACGAAATGTATTTAAACCGGAAGAATTCAATTCTCTTGGAGTTAAATTAGCAAAGTCGTCGGGTGTAAAAGCTATTCCTGTTGCATTAAAAACGGATTTCTGGGGTAATGGTAAGATTATTAAAGATTTTGGTACCCTAAGAAGAAAACATGATATATATATTACAATAGAAAAACCAGTTGAAATTACAGGAAACGGTAAAGAGCAAAATGATCAGATTATTCAATTTATAAGCACAAGTTTGGATGATTGGAAAAAGAGTTAGTTTTTTTACATATTACATTAAAACATTTCAGAGACTTTTGATTTTCCATATGTTTAATGGGTTCATCAATTTTCGAAACATCAATTATATTAAAAGTTCCGAGTTCTTTTTCAATTAAAGCTCGATCATAAAAAGTTACTTCTAATCCATTTTCGAGTTTAATAATGTTCCTCCCAATTTTTTCACCTGAAAAGTTTTTCATTGATTCAACAGAAACTACATTATAGA
This sequence comes from Bacteroidales bacterium, assembly GCA_030637515.1. Taxonomy (GTDB): domain Bacteria; phylum Bacteroidota; class Bacteroidia; order Bacteroidales; family UBA12077; genus UBA12077. The sequence goes on along the minus strand of DAOWGM010000073.1, from coordinate 11,419 downwards.
ACATGAAGCCATTTACGTTTAACTTTTTATAAGATTCTTTTAATATTTTAAATCTGTCCCAATACTGGCGCAAGCGTCCTCGCTTGTGACAAATAGTTAAAGTTTACTTAATTAGAAAGGTAAAGTAATATCAATAAGTCCTTTATCGTCGGCATAATCTTTGGCACTACTGTAAGGATAATGTTCAGGAAAATCAATAAAACCTGCTTTTATGGGATTGTTGTGTATGTAATTTAGTTTTTGTTCGAAAACAACAGGATTATCGAGCACTAATGGATGGTTATGTTGTTACCAAAATTGGTATTTAGTATTGTTTGAGTTTTTTTGTCCTGCTACTTCAAACAACGACATCATCCACTCTTTTCTGCTTTCTTGCGGGTTATTTTCAATTTCTTTCAAAATTTGTTTAGCAGAGAAACCTTTTAAATCACGCATTATATTTTGCAATAATTCATCTTGAGTAGCAATAATCATATGAACATGATTTGACATAATACACCAAGCATATACTACCAATCCTTTTTCTTTAATGCAATGATTAATTGCATCAACAAGGATGTCTTTGTAAATACGTCTGGTAAAAATATCTATCCAGTTAAAGGTGGCAAATGTTATAAAGTATGGTTTATCTTGATCTCTGAATTTATATTTTCTACTCATGAAATTAAAGATAGCGTTTTTCTATGAGATAACTGTTATGGGTAAATGTTTAGTGAGTTTTTTAAGCATAAGCGGATTAATTATAGCTAATTATAGCACAAGCGAGGACGCTTGCGCTATTGGGAAGGTTGTTTTAATTAAAGCACAAGCGAGACGCTTGCGCTATTAGGGGCATATGCATCATAATTATTTCAAAGTAAATGCTTCATTTTTTTAAGAATAAAAAAGGCCCAATCAAATTGAGCCTTTTCTTTCTAAATGTATGTTATGTTTTTCTATTTTTTAACCAAATACTGATAATCTAAGTAATAAAGAAATTTTAGAGAGATACTGTTAATTTGTGATGATTCAAAAGTACTGTTAAGGTTATCGAAAAAATCATTTACAATATTTGTTTCACTTGAATAAATTGCGTTTTTCCATACAATTGCCATTTCACTTCCAGGAGCAAAACGCCATAAATATTTCATATCAATTGTAAATGCATTGTAATTATAGTTTTGATCTTCGCCATAAGTATCATAACCAATTGAGTTACTTAATTCACCATTTTCTTCCAATCTATAAAAATCAGTATATTCCACTCTACTCCAATAATGTCTTACTCGTAAACTTAACGATGATTTATTATTAAATATGTAGTTTGTATTTAATGTATTAGTTAAAGTTTGTTGATCTCTTTTACCAAAATTAATTATTGTATTTCCAATAGCATCTGTATAATCTTCAATATAGCCGTATGTATTGAAAGCTGTGTGCATGTTAAGATTATATATTAGAAGCCATTTATCACTAAACCTTATTCTTGGCTCCAGACTGTAATTATATCCGTATTGGTTATATCCAAATGCCTTCCAGCCACCCGCCCTTACACTTAACGCAAGCTTCTTTCTATAATCAGTTGAAAGCCATAATGTTGAATACGCCATTTTATGTCGATTATATTTCCATCCATCAACTCTTGGTTCAAAATAATCGTACCGATTAAATGGTTTTGTCTCCGCAAAAAAACCTACGTGTAAATATCTTTTTGCAAAAGTTGTGTTAGATCTGAAATTAACTTCAAAATCGGAATATTTTCTTGGGTTATATAAACTTGTTTGTCTAAATGATATCTCATTATGCCAGTTAAGTACCTTCCAGAATGGTTCGTTTTTATTGTAACTTAACTCAAGATCCCAGGTTGATTCATTATTTTGTCGAATATATCCCATATCATTTGGATCATAAGTATCAGACTCTATTAAATGAGTTAATTCGAACAAGAAGTTACCTTTAATTTTAGCCAGTTGTATTTCATAGGTATGGCCTATATCAGTAGTATCAGTATAAATCTGACTTACTCCTCCACGACCAAAAATTTGGTATGAATTTTCTTTATTCATTAATTTAAATTCACCACCCGTAACATTGGCTGTATAATTTTCTTCTGCATGCAAAACATTTGTATTAACAAAACTAACATAAGAGTTATTTTTTAAAGTTTGATCTAACACCAACATATTATAATTAGTAAAACCCTGAGTTTGATAGAATCTTTTATTTCCTGTAATTGTATCTTTAATTTCAGCATCTACAGCACCAGTCATAGCGTTTAAGAAACCTATTCCGAGTCCATCAGAAGTTCTTCCTGAAATTTTAGTTGCATTTATCAATTTTGTTTCTGCGGGATATCTTGTTACTTCTTCATTTATTTTTAAGTGATCATAAACATCTTCTGGTCCTTTTGGAGATCCTCCAATTCTTCTTGAATAAAATATTTTTCCTTTATTAAAAAGTTCTGTTCCTTCTGTAAAATATTGTCTTTTTTCATCGTAACGAACTTCAAAGGGAGATAAATTCAAAACTTCATCATCAGATTGCACTTGCCCAAAATCTGGAATTAATATCATATCAAGAGTAAAGCTCTGATTCATTCCCCATTTCAAATCCATTCCGGCATTAAAATCATTAGCCCATGTGTTTCCGGCAGCATCATTCTCAAGATAAGCAGAAACATAAGGAGTAACGGATAAGCGCAAAGGAGGTTCAATATCTTTAATACCAGACATCTCTCCCATTTGATTTATAAATCCTCTAACGTTAATATCAACAAAATTCCAAGTACTCCATTCTCTGTATCTTCTAATATGTCTAAAAAAATGAATTCCCCATGTTTGATTATCCTCTTTGGAAAATCTTAAGGCAGAATATGGAATCTTTAATTCTACTATCCAACCGTTTTCTGTTATCTTAACAGCACTTTCCCAAACAGCATCCCAGTTTGCATCACCTTCTTCTCCTGTAATTTTTGCATCAGACTGAATACCAGCAGCTGAAACCATAAAGTTCACAGCATTAATACCATCATTAAATGTATTTATACCAACAGCAAATAAATCTGCATTGGCTCCATCAAACGAGTCTCTTGTTGATAAATCTTTTAGAATACTATCAGGTTGGTTATCTGTAAGAATTGCTGCAAAGTAAATAGCATGGTCGTCATAGATAATTTTAACAGTAGTTGGCAATGAAGGTTTTACTCCATTATAAGGCGCATATTGGTAAAAGTCTTTTGCTACAGCTGCATTCAACCAAACTGATTCATCAAGAATACCATCTATTTTTGGAGATTCAGACACTTTAACTACTTCCAGCGTCCGCTTATCATTATTTAAGGCATTAACTTTAAAACTTAGAACTGATAACCCAATTATCAATATACCAAAAACTATGTTTTTCACTTTTCTCGCTTTTTAAATTCCCACAATTAAAAGACCTTCTTGTCTTAAAAAGGTTTAATCTGAATTTAAAATTCTGAAGTAAAATGGAAATTTATTTTATCGAATTTGCTTTGAGCCATTTGTAAAGCATAAGGAGAATCGGCCATAAATACTTCACGTCCCCGTTTATCAATAGCAATATTGGCATATTTTCTTTTTCTAAAATCCTCAATCTGAGTTTTATCCTCAGATTGAATCCAACAGGCTTTATGCATTTGAATAGATTCGTATTTACATTTAGCACCATATTCGTGTTCTAATCGGAATTGAATAACATCAAACTGAAGCTGTCCAACTGTTCCAATAATTTTACGTCCATTGAATTTGTTAGTAAAAAGTTGTGCAACACCTTCATCCATAAGCTGATCTAATCCTTTTGCTAATTGCTTATACTTCATTGGATCGGCGTTTTCAACATAACGGAACATTTCTGGTGAAAAGCTTGGAAGTCCTTTAAAATGTACTACTTCGCCTTCTGTCAATGTATCTCCAATTTTAAAATTACCCGTATCGTGTATACCAACAATATCTCCAGGATAAGCTTCATCTACAATTGACTTTTTTTCTGCCATAAATGCCGTAGGTGAAGGGAATTTTAACTTTTTACCTGTTCCAACATGTAAGTAGTTTGTATTTCGCTTAAAACTTCCTGAACATATTTTTACAAAAGCTAAACGGTCTCTATGATTAGGATCCATATTAGCATGAATCTTAAATATAAATCCGGAGAATTTATTTTCAAAAGGATCAATATCTCTTTCTTCAGCTGAAATAACTCTTGGGAAAGGCGCTATATTAATGAAGCACTCCAAAAGTTCTTTTACTCCAAAGTTATTTAATGCACTTCCAAAAAATACTGGAGCCAGATCAGCAGACAAATAATCATCATTTTCAAAATTAGGATATACTTCTGTAATAAGTTCTAATTCTTCTCGAAGAGTATTTGCATATTGATCTCCAATATAATCTTCTAATTCAGGACTATTTACATCCTTAAACTCTATTGATTCCTCTATATTTTGTTTATCCTCACCACTAAAAAGGTTGAGTTTTTCTTCATATAAATTATAAACACCTTTAAAAGTTGGACCATTACTTATTGGCCAACTTAATGGGCGAACAAATATTTGTAGTTCATTTTCAATTTCGTCAAGTAACTCAAACGGATCTTTACCACTACGATCAAGCTTGTTAATAAAAACCATAACAGGAGTTTTACGCATGCGACAAACTTCCATTAATTTTCTGGTTTGAGGCTCTACTCCTTTTGCTGAGTCAATAACAATAATAACACTATCAACAGCAGTTAAAGTACGAAAAGTATCTTCAGCAAAATCCTGGTGACCAGGAGTATCAAGAATATTGATCTTTCTTCCTTTATATTCAAAACCCATAACAGAAGTTGCCACAGAAATACCACGCTGACGTTCTATTTCCATAAAGTCGGAAGTAGCCGTTTTTTTAATTTTATTACTCTTAACAGCTCCAGCAACATGAATAGCACCACCAAACAATAATAACTTCTCTGTTAATGTTGTTTTTCCTGCATCTGGATGACTAACAATTCCAAATGTTCTTCTACGTTGTATCTCTTCCTTAAACCCCATTTTATAATATTTATCAGTTTCGAATAGTACTTTATCCGAGCTTGCAAAAGTATAAAAATGCATGAATATATCTAAATATGAAAAAGGATTTAAAAAGATTTCTTATTTTTAATAATTAAGATTTTCTATTTCAGTTATGGCACATAAAACAATAAAGACATCTTATGATCATTTGATTAACAGATTAAATAAATTTCCACAAGGCGTTACTCCATCAGAATTATTATATAAAATTCTGAAAATGCTTTTTGATGAAAAGGAAGCTGAGCTGGTAGCTTTACTACCTATAAAACCTTTTACTGCTGAAAAGGCAAGCAAATTATGGAAAATAGAGCTAATTAAAACTCAATATATTCTTGACAAGCTTGCAAGTCGTGCTATACTTATTGATATTGAACAAAATGAAGAAATGCAATATGTTCTTCCACCTCCTATGGCAGGTTTCTTTGAGTTTTCTTTAATGCGAATAAGAAAAGACATTGATCAAAAGGTTTTAAGTGAACTCTTTTATCAATACATGAATGTTGAAGAAGATTTTATTAAAAGTTTATTTACGGAAGGAGAAACAAAATTAGGAAGAGTTTTTGTAAATGAATCGGTATTGTCAAATGAAAATGCTATACATGTTTTAGATTACGAAAGAGCTTCCGAGGTGATTAAAAACGCAACACACATTGGTGTTGGAGTATGCTATTGTCGACATAAAATGGAACATATTGGAAGAAATTGTGATGCTCCAATGGAAATTTGCATGACCTTTAACAATGTAGCAAGATCTTTAACCAAACATGGACATGCAAGAAATATTGATAAAAACGAATGTCTTGATTTATTAGATAAAGCATATGATCACAACTTAGTACAGTTTGGTGAAAATGTTCGCGAAGATATAAGTTTTATATGTAATTGCTGCGGATGTTGTTGCGAAGCATTACTTGCATCAAAACGTTTTGCAATAATGAATCCGGTTCATACAAGTAATTTTATTCCTGAAATAAATTCTGAAAATTGTAATGCTTGTGGTTTATGTGAGAAAAAATGTCCAGTTGATGCAATTAGAATTGAAGTACAAGAAAATTCTAATGAAAAAGTTGTGATTGTAGGTGATGAAAGATGTTTGGGATGTGGTGTTTGTATTCGTGTTTGTAATAAAAATAGTATCGTTTTAAAATCAAGACCTGAAAGAGTTATTACTCCATTAAATGGAACTCACAGAGCTGTTATTATGGCTATTGAACGTGGAAAATTGCAAAATTTGATATTTGACAATCAAGTATTATGGAATCATAGAGCAATGGCTGCTGTATTAGGTGTGATTTTAAAACTTCCCCCTTTCAAACAAATTATGGCAAGCAAACAGGTGAAATCAAGATATCTTGAAAAACTTATACAACGTACGGATCTTTAATTACTATTCAAATTATTGAAAAATATAATTTGAATAACCTTTTGAAATTCACTTATCATCTAACACTAATTTTAATTCTTCAACAAACTCGGTTTTTATAATGTAAATATCTCCGTTTCTTACAAAAAACAAATATTTCCCATCATATGAAATAAATGGAATTGCCTGTGTTTCTGCTTTATTAATTTCCCCGCCAAGTTTTATTGCTTTAGACCAACTACCATTTTTATTGTATGATATAAATATATCAGATTTCATAGGACCTCTGGGTTGTGCATCAAATATTATATATCTTTCATCAGGGCTAATAAATGGATGTGCTGCTCTTGGAAGGGAATTAATTTCATCAACAAGTTTTTTTGGATGCTGATATATTCCATACGCAAAATTCGACATGTAAATTCCATCTTCAGATGTATAATATAAATTCCCGTTATTTGCTACTGTAGGATACATTACAAAACGATTATCAAAAGGCTCTCCCATAATTATTGCTTCGTTCCATCCTGAATCTGTTCTTGTTACATACCACTGAAGGAATTTACCTGGTTCGTTTTGATCTATAATTGGTCTATTTGAACCAAAAATTAATTTTCTGCCGTCAGGTGTAATTAATGGCTCCATATCATTATACTTACCTGAAAAAGATGCAATTTCAGGCTTTTGCCAGTTCCCGTTTAACATTTTCATTACCATTATTTTTCCTGCTCTTGGATTTGGCATTTCCCCTCTTCTGGTGAAATATATTTCAGGATAATCAGGCGTAATAGTTATACCAAATTCAGCATATTGTGTTGAAACAATTTCAGGGGCAAAAATCATAGGAATAGAATCATTACAATCCTGCTCAAATATTGCATTTTCTAAATTCTGAGACTTAATTGCCTTTATATAAAAAAGGCAGAAAATTGCTAAAATTACTTTTAGTAGAATTAATTTCATTTTTTTGTTTTTAGTCTTCAACAAATGAAACCAAAAAGAAAAAATAAACAATTACCATATGTTAATTATGAAACTTTTAATTCTTTTTTAATTCTACAGAGACTTTGTGGTGTAATTCCTAAAAGTGAAGCTATATATTGTTGTGGTACGTATTTAATTATATATGAGTGTTTTTCAAAAATCAATTTATATCGTTCAGCTGCTGTTTTAGTTAATAACTCAAGCTGCTGAGTTAGTTTGTCAACATACAAACCCTGATACGCATACCTCCATATTATTTCACCATATTTATTCTCATTTGTATATTTATTAATATTTTGAACTGAGATTCTAAATAAAATAGAATCTTCAAAAGTCATTAATTCATAGGGAGTCGGTCTTTGAGTTACCAGCGAGAGATAATCGCTAAAAAATATACCTTCATATGAAATTTCGGTTCATATAAAATTATTCTTATTCCATAACAGAATACCTCCACTGCCTTTTATAAAAAAGTTAAGATACTTTTCAGTTGAGTACGCTTCTTTCAGAATCTTTTCTTTACCAACTGTAATGATTTCTCCTAATTTGCAATAATTCTCCCATTCAAATAAAGGCATGTCATAGAATCTATCAAAGAACTTCTTCATTAATGGTGCTGGATTCATTGTTTAACATATTTTGCAAATAAATTTACAAAATATTATAATACGAGTAAATATATATGCCATTATTTTAAGATTAAAGTCTTTTCAACCAACAACATAATTTCATCTACAAATGGAGAATCCATACAAAAAACTGTATGGATTCATTATAATTTAAATTAAGAAATTAGGGTTAGATATCTTCCAAGTCAAATTGTTTCTCTCCGGATATATACGTATTTAATATTTTAATGTTAGGAATTTCGACTTCATCAACTTCCATAATATCTTTGTCTAAAACAATAAAATCAGCAAATTTACCAACTTCAATGCTCCCCTTTTCATTTTCTTCAAATGCAGCTTTTGCGGCCCAAATAGTCATTGATTTTAAAGTTTCTTCTCGTGTTAAAGCATTTTCGGTTTGAAAACCGTTTTCAGGATATCCTTCAACATCTTTTCTGGAAACAGATGCGTAAAAAGTTAAACGTGGATCAATCTTTTCGACAGGGAAATCTGTTCCATTTGGAATCCATCCATTTTGATCAAGTAATACCTTATATATATAGGCACTTTTTATTCGATTCTCTCCTAACCTTTCATCAGCCCAATACATATCCGATGTACAATGCGTTGATTGAATTGATGGAATAATATTATACTTTCCAAATTTATCAACATCGTCAGGATGAATTACCTGCGAATGCTCGATTCTCCAACGCCTATCGTTAGGTTCTTTTAAATATTCAGAATAAATATCCAGCATTAATCTGTTTGCAGAATCACCAATTGCATGAGTATTAATCTGATAATTATTTTCAATAGCCACTTTACACATTTCATGATAGAACTTAACAGGTTCTACTATCAAACCATAATTTCCAGGATCATCGGAATATGGTTCAATTAAACATGCACCACGTGATCCCAACGCTCCATCAGCATAAAGTTTAATTGATCTTACATTTAGATAATCTGTTTTATAAATCCCTTTTTTCACGAAATGCTCTATATTTTCTTCGGTTGGTTCAAGCATTGCATATATACGCATATTCATTTCGCCAATATTTTGAAGAGAATCTATCAACAGTATTTGTTTTTTATATAAACCGGCATCACATACAGATGTTAAGCCAACCGCAAAACAACTCTGTTCTCCTTGTTTAATTGCTTTAATAGCAGTTTCTTTTTCGGTATCCGGAATTAAATCACTAACAAGAGTCATAGCATTATCGATTAGAACTCCTGTTGGTTCTCCGTTTTTTAAATATATTTTACCTCCATCAACCTGTGTCTTATTTGTAATTCCTGCTAATTCAAGTGCTTTAGAATTTGCTATTGCAGCATGTCCGTCAACTCGTTTTAAATAAACAGGCTTATCAGGAAACAATTCATCAAGTTTCTCTTTTGTTGGAAATTCTTTTATTTCCCAATCATTTTGATCCAAGCTTCTACCTAAAACCCAATCAGAATTGTATTTTTCATCATGTGCTTTAATTACTTCCAATATTTCATCGAATGATTTTGTACCACGCAAATTTGCTTGCAGTAATGTCATGCAATAACCATAAAAATGACTATGAGCATCAATAAATCCAGGATACACATATTTACCTTTTAAATCAATTACCTGATCAGAACTATATTTCGATAATATTTCTTTTGATGTCCCAATAGCAATGAATTTACCATCTTTTACTGCAAAACTTTCTGCAAGTTCAAAGTTACTGTTTACAGTATAAACCTTTACATTAGTAATTATTAAGCTAACTTGCTCTTTATTATTACAAGACATTGAAAGTATTAACACTACTAATAATATACCTGAAATCTTTTTCATTTTTTATGATTTATTTGAATCATAAAATTACAAAATACTATTAGCAAATTTCAATTAATATTGAAATTCTAAATCATATGAAAATATTAAGAAATTGGGCTTTGTAAGGTTCAGGTAATTAGCAGGGCAGATTTAATACACAAGGTTGTTAAGTTATTACTTTATTTAAAGTTCTATATTCTCTCCATTTAAAAATAGTTTCGAATCAATATTTGCCATTTTACTTACCATTAATGTAAGACCGCAATATTGTTTTTCACTCATTTCAATAACTTTTTTCAATTTATTTACATCAGTATTCCCTTCAACTGTATAGGTAATAGCAATATTTTCAAAGTACATCGGATGTTCAGAAGTTAATTTTCCTGTAATATCAATACTAAATTCAGAAGGCATTTCTACTTTCATTTTTCTTAAAAACATTACAACTATTTGCCCTGTACATCCCGCAATAGATTGCAAAAATAAATGTTTAGGAGTTGTTCCTTTTTTTTCTCCACCTTCTTCTACATAAGGCACATCAATAGCAACCTCAAAATCTGTTTTGTCATTTGTTGCAATAAATTGCATTTTCTCTTTCCAGTTTATGGAAATGTTTAATGGTTCTCTCATTTTACTATTATTTATAATTAAATTTATCTTACAATTTTCAGCTAACCGAACACAACACTATTCCTATTTCTTTTTGTTCCAAGAAATTTATATTTTAACATCTTATAAAGTATAAAGGGCATGACTTTAAAGAAATTAATTGTAACAGCTATTTCTTGCCAAAAGCTACTATATTCAACAGCTCTACCCTTAAGTCGTAATGTAAATGCCTCCATTACATTTCCATGTAGATTAGTTAACATCATCATTAAGATATGCGACATAATATCGTTTATTTTTTCTTCACCATATGTATCTAACAGCTTCTGTTTTGCATCAGGATCAGGATATCCATTTGTATCTGCATAATGTTGGGCAAAAAGCAAAGCCTCTAGTTGTTCCTTAGGTGCATTATCAAAACCACCTGATAATAAAAACTCAACTTCTTCTTCTGTCATTCCAGCCTTTAATGCATTCTTTGCATGAGTATAACTACAAAGTTTGCATCCGTTTACTTGCGATATAGCAAGACTTACACTTTCGCCAAATGGCTTACTAATTACCGGGTTAAATTGGGCTTCAATAAATGCGTCAGAATGATTAATAAACTTTCGTATATCTTCATTCTGTGTTTTTACATTAATTATTCTTTTATCAAACTTATTTTTCATTATAATTTTCTCCTAATTTTATTATACCTATTCTTCTTTAAAATTTCGTATCATTAACATTATTTTGAAGTTATAGAATAGTTAATGCCGTTATATATTCAATCCATATTTTTTCATAAATATGGCATTTTGAATAATAAACGGTATTATTCATTTATCGTACATAATTTATTTAATACTTTCAATCCTTTTTCTAAATCATCCAGTTCATTTTGTGACAACACATCAATGTCTTTATGAAACCGTTCTTTTATTCGCTTATTAATTAATTCTGTGATTTGTGAGCCATCCTTTGTTAGTGATATAAAAATCTTT
>DAOWGM010000075.1 GCA_030637515.1 Bacteroidales bacterium | reverse complement strand
TATTTTCGTTTTGAGAATATAATTTTAAAACAAAGAAATTACCGATTATGAATGAAACAAATAATAATTTAATTAACTTTCTCATGCTACGAATTTTTGATTTATAAATTACCGCTAACGGTCCTGCGTTAAATTTTGTGCGGGTTTCCGCCTTGTTTCATTGTCCACCGTTGAACAACATTACTAAGATAATATTTAGTCAGCGAACTACAAAACCCCGCATTGAATTTGAACGCATGTTATGCATTGTAAATTATGAGTTTATAGTAAGAGTTTTTAAAAATATATCTATTAACTCGTCTCGCTTTCCAATGTTGCTTGATTTCAATTCGCATTCAATTAGCAAATATTTGTCATTACTTTCAACAAGCATAATCAATAACTCAAAGCCTTTCTTTTTACCAACACAATAATAACTTGATTTTTTTGATTGCACTTCTTCAAATTGCAACTCACCATACTTGTCAATACCTTTTATACCAGTCAACAAAGATTCAAAAGAATTAGAATTGAAATCGCCTATCTCAATGCGAGTCATAAAAATTTTCATTAACTCTTTCTTGTCTTTAAAGCAGATAGAATCATTTAGTACTCCACTAATAGGATAACAAAACCCTAATTCATGCGGAATTTCAACTGTAAATGACTTTCCACCAACAATTTTATACCAAGAGTTTTTTGCAAATTCAACTGGTTCTATATATTCAGCAAAATGGACTTCTTTTCCATTTTCAATAATTATCTCTCTTATCAAATAGCAATTGGGTTTTGTAAAATAAGAATGATTCATAGTAATATTTAATACTCCAGAGAACCAATCTGCTTTAACTCTTCCATTCTCATCCACTTTGTCATTTAAGTAGTAAGAAATAGAATAAATAGTTTTTTTATTTTCATTATTATGATGGCAACTGTTCAAACCAATCAGATATAATGAACCATCAATAATTCTCCAAGTAGCTTGATATCCCCTGTAGCAAGCTGTACTTTCCATAATAAAAGAAGCTGGTCTTTCAGCATGATTCTCAAAATAGTCTTCAAGTGGGAAAGAATTTAGCTCAAAAGTATCTTCTTGTATTACTATCAAATCACGAACCTGATGTGTCGCAAATAGGTTTGAACTGAATAAAATAAAAAAACTTATAATTGAAAATTTTGCTCTCATAATTTATTATGCATAACGGTTCTCGGGTATGAAATCGTGCGGGATTTTCGCCCTGTTTCATTATCACCCGTTAATAAAGTTTGAAGATAGTAAAAAGCTCGCAAACCACCAAAACCCGCATGTTTTATGACCCGATGTTGTGTGTTGCCCTTTTTTTATCCAAAATGTAGAAATTTAGATCTAAGTAGATATTTGTTCTATCCGTGCGGATGGGCTTGAAAACTCTTTGCCAAGCTTTGGCTTGAGTATCTGCCAGTGTGGCTTGGCAATGTGTTTTCAAGCTAAAGGATAGACTCAATCCTCTCTTTTCCCAGGAACTTTATTTTTACCTTGATATAATATCAATTCATTTACTTGTCCATCAGAATCCTTAATAAATTCTATTTGAGCATCCATTACTTTTAATGAGAATTTAGTTTCTTCATATGGAAATAAATCTAATTTTGGTTGGCCTGTTATTTGGACAAAAAGTTGATTTTCTTCTTGTGTGATGTCAGCAAAAACATTGGGGGCAACTTTATATTTTCCAACATAGGTTTGCAAAATCAACCCAGAAACTTCAATGGCCTCCTTTTTCATAAAACTGGGTAATTCTTCTATATCTTTTTCACCATTCATTAAACGAATGGCATATTTACTTAATTCTTCCAGCACCTGCCTAATATCTCCGGTATTTGACATAATGTAAATACCATTTTTGGTTTTCAAATCAATTAAAAAGTACGCTGTAAATCCGGGCAGAGTACCTCCATGAGAAATGGTTTTGTGAGAATCTAATGTGCCAATAAATAATCCAAGACCATAATCTTTGTATTGAAACTGTTCAGATTGCATTTCATTTATTGATTTCTCATTCAATAAACTTAATTCCTGATATTTACCATTGTTGATTTGAAGCATCAATAGTTTCGCAAATAATGTAGGGTTTAGGTAGGCGTCGCCAGCCGGATAAACATCAAAGCGCACATAATTTTCTGGGATAGCTTTGTTATCTTTTAATTTATATGGAATAGCCATCATTTCCATCATCTCAGGGGATGGGGAAAATGGGTTTTCATCAATATTTAAAGGTTCTAGAACACGATCTATAATATAAGTTGTAAAATCTTCACCTGTAATATTTTCCAATGCCAAAGCTGAAATAGCATAACAATGGTTACAATACTCAAACTCCTTTCCAGGTTCCTTTATTTGTTTCACGTCTTTAGCAATTGATTTTAAATTTTTCAAATCCTTCCTGTCCCAAAGATTTATCATTTCGGTATTTCCTATTAATCCTGACTGATGGCTCAATAAATGTCGCATGCTAATTGGATAATCACAGTTAAGGACATTTTCTATTGAATCGCATTTTAAATACTTGTTTACAGAGGCATCCAAATCTATCTTTCCTGATTCAGATAATTGCATAATAGCTGTTGCCGTTACCGTTTTAAAAGTAGAACCTGTATGATAAACTGTTTTCGGAGTTGCTTTTATATTAAGGGCTATATTGCTATAACCGTATGCCCGACTCAGAATTATAGAATCGTTGTTAAACAAAGAAATAGAAACAGATGGTATTCCGGTTTCGGAAATTAGGTTCTCAATCTGTTTATTCAATTCGCTTTCCATTTTAGAAATAGAAATTTGTTGACCACTTAGGATGCTTGATTTAAGCACCATTGTTATTGATATTATGTATATAATTGTTTTCATTGTATTATAATTTAAGGTGTAAGAATTATATTTTGCTGCGAAAACAGCAATTAAAAAATGTGTACTGTTAATAAATTAAGATTTAATTGAGCTAAAGAAACTGTCTTTATACTTATCGCTTATCGGGATAAGCGCTTCACCAATTTTAATACGGTTGCGCTCTATACTTTCAATCTTATTTAATGCAATAACAAATGAATTATGAACACGTTTAAAATTTTTTCCCGGTAGATGCTGAAGAATCCCTTTGAAGCTTTGCAGTGTCATTATCTTTTTTGCCAGAGTATGAATTCTCAGATAATCCTTCATGCCTTCAATATAGAGTATTTCGTCCAGTTCAACTTTTTCAATACGGTTCTCTGATTTAATAAAAATATACTCATTACTCTGTGAAGCAATCAATTCATAATTTTTAGCCTTATCTTTTAATTCCTTCAAATTAATTGCTTTATCGACTGATTGAAGAAACCTTTCGAGTGTATAGGGCTTCAATAAATAGTCCACAACCGAGAATTCATATCCTGCCATTGCATATTTTTCATAGGCCGAAGTAATAATGACTGCCGGTTTAACTTGTAATGCTTTCAAAAATTGAATACCACTAAAATTTTTCATCTCAATATCCAGAAAAACCAATTCAACGGTATTACTTTTCAGAAAGTTTATAGCTGAAATACCATCTTTAAAAACCGATACAAGTTCTAGCACTGATATCTTTTCAATAAAGTTCGCCAGTTTCTCAGCAGCCAGTTTTTCGTCCTCTATGATAATACACTTAATTTTCATCAATCTTCAAAGTTAATGATACTGAATAAATACCTTTACTGTTTTCTATATTTAACTTATAATTTGATGGATACATTAAGTCAAGACGCTTTACAATATTTGACAATCCAAAGCCAGAATCGGTTTTTTCTTCTTTTTTAGCATTATGATTGTTTTGACATTCAAAAATAAGTTCTTTACCTGATATTGAAAACTTAATATTGGTTGGATGAGTACTATCCACTAATCCATGTTTGAATACATTCTCAATGAAAGGTAAAAACAGCATCGGGACAACATTAATGTTTGTAGAAATATTATCTTTTTCTAATTGAATATGAATGTCATTATCAAGCCTTAATGTCTGTAATTCAATATAGTTTTCGATATATTCAATTTCAGAAAGTAGTGAAACTTTGTCTTTCTCTGAATTAGAATAGATATATCTTAATAGTCCGGAAAGCTTGTTGATAGTTTCCGAGGCTTTTGCTGGTTTAGATGTTATTAAAGAATCAATATTATTTAAAATATTGAAGATAAAATGTGGATTGTTCTGATTTATAAGAACCATTAGTTTTGATTTCAATTTTTCACCTTCGAGTTCTTTTTTCTTTTGTTGCTCATTTACCCAATTAATAAATACCCGAAGAATTGCACCTGTAACACAAATAAACAGTGACAAAAAAACAACCTGTATGTATCCTGAAATGGAATAACCCATCCATCCATTACCTGATATTGCTGAAACAACCTTTCCAAGGTGGGAAATTAGTGGAAAAACTAAACAAGTTCCGAAAATAGCAAGTAAGCTTGCAAGAAATTTTTGTTTGTCGAAGAATTTAGGTACGATAAAGGAATAGCCAATGTAAAATAGAGCAAGAGACCAGGCAAAAATTCCCAGAAGTATTCCAATACTTATTAGCACACTTTGATTTACCCATAAATTTCCGGCTAATGATACCAGAAAAATAATGCTTAGGTCGCAAAACCAAACGAATCCATGTAGTGAATACAAAATTGTTTTTTTCATAACGTAATTTTTTAAATTAATAATTCACTACAAAAATTCATAATCGTTCTTTTAAATTAAAATCTAATATACCCTTTTTGATTAATAATCGACATTTTCCGCCTTATAATCTACAATCTCGTCATTCGCTGTGTGATAGGTGAAAAGCATGTGTTTAGCAATCGAAGCGAAGGTTGTGGGAAGGGATTGACAAACTCTTGCTTTTGTGCGGTTGGGTATTCAATTTATTATTTCAATCAACTGATAAAACTGCCAACAAAGGATTGCAATAGGGTTGCACACAACGGTCCCGCGTTAAATTTTGTGCGGGTTTCCGCCTTGTTTCATTGTCCCCCGTTGAACAACATTACTAAGATAAAACTTAGTCAGCGAACTACAAAACCCCGCATTGAATTTGAACGCGTGTTACAAATTGTGCGCAAAGCCACCATCCTTGTCAATTAGGTAATTACACTAACAATGAAATACTAAAACAAATTTGCTTTGAAAGGGCAAACATTATTGCCGGTTACGGCAAAATTAGGTTAGATTACAAACTTTTTGGTAAGCTTGTCTTACTAAAGTGTTTGTAATTAAATTGGAATAATACTTCTTTTTTGACGTTTTAATCTAAAAATATTACATTCACAATTTAACATTAAGAGAAATTGATATGAGACTCCTTTATTTAATTCCAATACTTTCAATTTTAACATTATCAGCTTGTAGTCAAACTAACAAACAAAATATCAATGGTGACAATACTTATAAAAGAATTGGCAAACATCCAAATTATGGTTTCGAAGATGATAAAGGTAATACTATCATTGTCCCTGGAAAATATAAGTTTCTAAATCCGATTGATGAAAACGGGATGATTTTAGCTACAAATAAAAAAGACAAACAAGGCTATATTGATATTAATGAAAACATTTTAATTCCTTTTGAATATGATGATTTAGGTGTCTTCTCATGCAATTTAACATTTGCGGAAAAAGATGGCAAGCTTGGATATTTAAACTTAAAAGGAGAAATAGTAATTGATTTTATATTTTCAGAAGCAGAATACTTCTATGAACCAGGTCTTGCAATTGTCAAACAAAATTCTGGTTACGGTTTAATAGATACACTTGGGAACTTGAAACTCTCTTGTATTTATGATGAAATTGATTTTAGTAGAGAAAATAAAATTGCAGTTGTACGAAAAACAAATAAATGGGCTTTCTATTTTCCAACTTCTGAAAAGCTAACAAATTTTGAATTTGATAAAATTCATGAATCTTCTACCAATATTCCAGAGAAAGGTCACTATAATACAATAAGAGATGTATTTTTCAATAATAAATTAGCGTTGGTTGAGAAAAATAATCAATATGCACTTATCAATGAAAACCTTGAAGTAATCGTATCATATGGCACTTATGACATTATCAAGCCAATGAATTGTTATGGTTATTCTATTGTTATTAAGAATAATAAATATGGTGTTTTAGACAAAAATGGAATATTAAAAGTACTAATTCAAAACGACTTAATATCAACAAAACCAGCCCGGTCATACGGAAACGATTACACGACATTTTTAGTTGAAAGAAATGGAAAGTATCAGATTTTGAATAATAGTGCTGAATTAGAAATAAATAAGACTTTTGAAAGAATTGATAAACTTTCAAATAATTACTATTTAGCTTATCAAAACGATTCAATTTTTCTCATAAATGATAACGGAGAAATCGTAGCAAATGAATACTCTGGATATTATGATTTCAACAAAGGATTTATTGTTAGAAAAAATGATAAAATGGGTGCCATTTCATATAAGAACAATATAATTTTACCTTTTGAATATGATTCAGTTTACTACCCAAGACTTGAAAAGCATTTATATGCAAGTAAGAATGGTTTGTTTGGTGTAATTGATTTTGAAGGAAAAGTTATTATTCCATTTAATTATGAATACATTTCAAGAGCTTGGTATAATGAATCAGAGGAATTTGATGATAACCTAATAGTTCAAAAGAGTGGAAAATTAGGCACTATAAATATGAATAACGAAGTAATTATTCCATTAATCTATGATGGTATTTCAGGATGGGTTGAATACAGTCCCGATGAGCATTATGTTAAGAAAACAGGTAAATATGGAATGGTGCATCCTAACGGGGAAATTATGATTCCTTGTGAATATGATTTTATATATTACTATGAAAAAGATGTCATTTTAGTATCAAAGAATAATAATTTTGGAATAATTAATAATAAAAATAAAACTATCATTAATTGTGAGTATGAAAAAATAATTGTTGACTTTGATTTTTTAGGTTTTAACTTGGATGAAGAAAAGGAAGATAAATATGTAGTTAAGAAAGATGGTAAATGGTCATATTTAGACACAAAAGGGAAAATTATTAAAGCAAATATTCCTGAAGATGAAATATCTAAAGAATATGAATTTTATTTAAGGGATTCGAACCATTCCATTGATGAAATATTAATCTTGGCAAAATAAATTGAAAAACTAAAGCTTTTTTGCGCAGCGAAGCGGAGTAAATGTGCTTTAGTAAATAACAAATGCAGCTGAAAGCTGCAAAAAGAGGGCTGGCAAACAAATTTGTTTTTTTGTCTTAACAACCAAGCCATTCTCAAAAATCACACTATCAAACCGCTACGAAAAGAATAAACTTAAATTGTCAAACCGAAATACACTTTCGATAAAGAATAAACTGTCATACAGATAATAAAGATTCTTGATTTACAAACTTGTCAAAATGAAGTGAACAGAATTTACCTTTTCGCGCATTATTTGTAACGGTCTTTACATACCATGTAGTTTGGGTTTCCAAAGCTATACATTGTCAGACCGATAACTGAAAACGAAGATAGCAAAACTTAGTCAGACCGCCAAACACCCCAAATTACTGGTGATGTGATGTTACTACCGAGTGCC
>DAOWGM010000090.1 GCA_030637515.1 Bacteroidales bacterium | reverse complement strand
GTCACCCGTTGAAAAAGTTTAACAGAACTAAAAACTTAGAATTACTTTCCATGCCAAACGACAATACATTTTTAAACCAAACAATAATTACAACACTAAAAATTTAGCACGAAGTGTGTTGGCAAAAGTTGAGTTTTTTACGAACCTAATTTACCTAAGAAAAAGCAAGTGATTAAGACTTTACAGACATTCGGATAGTCAAACTGCTTAAAAGTTTAGATAACAACCTTTATCAAAACGACAAACCAAATTTGATAGATTCCGGAAACCAAATTCAAGAACTCAACGCAACAAAATTAATTTGGACTTTTCAGGTTCTTAAACTTTAACAATTAGGTGAAAAACGAGACTTGTTTCGGGGTTCAAAAATTTTCTGGAGGCATTATTGGTAACGGTCCTGCGTTACCCTATCGTTTGGGAGTTACAGCACTTTTGCTGTCAGACCGTATAATTAAATTCGAAGATACTAAAACTTTGTCAAACCGCAATGACACCCAAATGTAGGGTGAACGCATGTTACCGCTTGTAAATCTTCCTTATAACAATTACTTGATAAAATAAAGTTTAGATTCAAAATCATATTTAATTTCAAATTCAAATGATGCACATATTATTGTGACTATCTCATTCATATTAGCATTTTCAATATGCGCAGTAAAAAGTAAATCTCCTTTAGATTCGTCCAAAAGGATAATACTTTCATTGAATTGTTTATTTAGTTCTAAAATAACATCATTCAGCTTAGTTCTATCAAAATTAAATGTTTGATACATCCGTTTGAAACAACATGGAAATACAATTGACCTTAAATTTTCAATAAATAAATGCTCTTGCTTTTCTTTTTCCTTTTTTTTCATTTCTTGATAAAAAAAAGCTTGATATTCTATATCAACTAAGATCTTATTTTCCTTATTGTATCTTCTTGTATATTGTTTAAGGTCTCTTTTAAAAATTGATAAATCTTTATTTTCAAGATTAAGGTTTACATTAACTTCATTTTGTTGAGAGAATTCTCCAATTTTATATCCAATTACTTCTTCTTTGTAACCAATTCCAATTATACTAAATTCTTGATTTTTCCATAATAATAAATCAGGATCATCTGAAAAAACTTTATCAAATTTAACTTTGTCGCTTGATAGCAATGAAAAAATACTGTTTATTCTTGGATTTATAACATATGAATAAACTCTATCATATTGTTTACCATTATCAATAGACACATTAAGGTCAAATGTTTCAACTTCTTCTAATTTTAATTCTTTTGCTGCATTATACCAGCCCAATTTGGTCAATTCAAATCCAAATTTATTCATCCGATATTCATGTCTTTCTTGTAATAGTTCTCTATATTCTTCTTGTTTTTTTTGCGCTATTTCTAATTGTTTTTTTTCGTTAACTAAAAACTCCTTTTTGAGTTTAAGCAACTCTCTTTCAATCTTTGCTTTACTTTTCTGATAATGCTTAGATAATAATGCTGCTTTCTTATCAGATAACTTTACTGTTGTCTGTTTGTATGATGCAAACTTTATAAAATTAGAATATTGATCATGTGAACTCCCTAATTTTTCAGCCGCTAATTCATCAATTTCCCAAAGGTTTTTATTTAAGTTATTGACGTATAATTCAAGAATTTCATTATCACAAGTTGCAAATATTGATTTAAGTCTTGTTTCAAATTCTCTTGTTGAAATTAATGTATTTTGAAATCTCTTAGTACGAATTGCTTTAATTGATGCAGGATTAATTCCACAAAAACTAATTGATATTGAGTCTGTTTCATCCTGTTCAATTGTAGCTTCTTCCTGCATTAGTAAATTATAAATAGGAGTTATTAAATTGATCATGGCAATTCTACTACTCCAGTTATAATAGCCAGTCTCATACAATTCTGTTGCAAATGAATAATACAGGCTATCAAGTAACTCACTTGATTTAATTTGATAATTTTTAAATGGCAAACCTTTTTCAACTTCAATTTCAAATTCAGGTGGATAAAAATCAAGTAATTCAAAAGGCACAGGTAACAAATAGTCAACAGGATTAATTAGACTATCCCAATTCATTTTACCTAAATTGTCTCTTGTACCTTTATATAGATTCAATTGCTTATCAGCTGCTAACTCAAAGTAAATTGGATTTTCAGGATTTACGTTTAATTGTTCTCCGTTTCTTGTTGCATTTAAGAAAAAGGATAAGTATGATTCATAGATTTTAGCAGAATCTTGTATCACAAGATTTGAAAGAATAATCTCATCTATTTCTGAAGCTTCAGCAAACTCAATTTGAATTGAATCATCAACAATTTTGCCTTTCGAATTAAAAAATGAACCCTTTGGAATTATAAGAATATTGCCTTTCTTACTTTCAACAACATTATCTTCTGAAGCATTAATGTTCAAATATTGGCTTTCAATAATTGTATTTTTGAATCTGTCTGAATCAGATAGTTTGACAATTAAAGATTCATTAAAATTATTATCAGTTTGGCATCCACTTATCAAAATTAGTAAGATGAAAAGTATATTTCGAATTTGTGTCATAGTGCTCGTGATTTATTAGCGGTAACGGTCCTCGGGTATGAAATCGTGCGGGATTTCGCCCTGTTCCATTATCACCCGTTAATAAAATTTGAAGATAGTAAAAAGCTCGCAAACCACCAAAAACCCGCATGTTTTATGACCCGATGTTATGCCCCGTAAATACCTATCTATTAGGCTTTCTCTTTATTTTTATAACTTTTATGAAAGAATCCAAATCTTCCTGATTTAGTATTCGTATCCATAACCATCTTCCATCATGCAATTGCTCAGTGTCATCAAATATTGATAAAAAATTCTTATTCAATTTGTCTCTTATAAGATTTACTTTCTCTGCTTCCATTCTCCCAAGAACTAAAAGAATAGAAAATGCTCCTTTCTCAGGAAAGAAAGAAGCTAAGGTTTTATTGCTTTTTCTATACCGAACTGTCCAACCATAATTCTTTGAGAAAAAAGCCAGTTCCTTATTGAAATTATAATTATCAGCTATAAACTCATGTATTCTTAACCAAAGATTTGCTTTTCCACCAATATTGTCAATAATATCCTGATTTGTTGGGATACAACTTTTATTCAACAATCTTTCGTATGGCATATTTTTATTTAATTGTTTATTCTTATCTCAAACTCACAATAATCCCCACCATTAAGAATAGATTGTTTCAATTCTACTTCCACTGATTTTTCAAAAGCTGCTTCAAAAAACTGCTTGTTAAATTCCACAGAACATTGACAATATGTTTCGTTTTTAAAAAGTTCTTTTGATTTTTTCACTTGACCACAAAAACATTTGTTATGTTTTGTGATAAATGTATTCTCATCAATTATTTCATATCCAAGTTCACCTTCTTTTACTCCATATTGAACGAATCTTTCTAAAAAATCCTTTAAAGAAGATGATTCCTCCATCATTCGCTTAGCAGTTTTTCTTTGTCCCTGACCACAACATTTACTTCCACAAGTATTCATTACCTCAACAGCTCCTTCCAAACCAATTTCATCTTCTAATTTTTCAATTGATTTTTTCCACCATTTAGCTTTTTCTTCTGCTTTATAGTCATCATACTCATCAGATTTTTTCATGATTTTTAAAAAAGCATCAGATTCAACCTTACTTTCAACGATTTTTGCAAACCTTCCTATTCTTCCTGTTTTAGGAATTTTTTGTAATTCATCAGTTAGTTTCATAATTATTTTTTCTTCAAAGTTAAATAATGTTAGTGACAACCCTATGTCAGCATGCAACGGATTTTATGGGGCATAACGGTCCTCGGGTATGAAATCGTGCGGGATTTCGCCCTGTTTCATTATCACCCGTTAATAAAATTTGAAGATAGTAAAAAGCTCGCAAACCACCAAAAACCCGCATGTTTTATGACCCGATGTTATGCGTTGTGGTTATTTATTACTTTCAACTAATTCAATTGTGTGTGTCAATAATTCCGAGCCACCAATTGCACCATGACCTGGAATAACAAACTTTATATCAGAACAATGGTTCAATACCTTTCTTACTGTATTGTCCCAATCTGCAACTACAGCATCTGAAAGGTTTCCCAATCCACGTGAGTTTGATGATTTTATCAAACAACCACCAAAAAGAATTTTTTTATTTGGAATCCAAACGATAATATTATCAAAAGAGTGTCCACCACCAAAATAATGACAATCAATTAATTCTCCATTAAAGTCAAACAACAATGAATCTACAAATGAGATTGTTGGTATTGGTAATTCAAGTTCCTTACATTTTTCAATTGTTAACTTGTTTGCAACAGATTCAATCCCTTTGCTTTGAATATATTCTAAACCACCTAAACAGTCATTATGAAAATGACCAATTATTAATTTTTTTATTTCGACGTGCATTGAATCTTGAAGATATTCAGTCAATCTCTTTGTCTTTTCATTATCAAATGGAGTATCAACCATTATAGCTTGTCCATTCTTAATAAAAATTAAACCATTTGATGGAAACCTGCCAAAACTTTCACTTGTTTCCCAAGTTAAATGAACATAAACAGAGTCTTCAATATGAATTAATTGAATATCGTCGTCTATTATAATATTTTTATTAGTTTGGGCTTTCAAATAAAATAAACCAATCACAAATACAAATACCAAAAAAATTCTTTTTACCATCTTATTAAAAAATTAAAGTTTCACATCTCGCAAAACAACCATTACGCATAACGGTCCTCGGGTATGAAATCGTGCGGGATTTCGCCCTGTTTCATTATCACCCGTTAATAAAGTTTGAAGATAGCAAAAAGCTCGCAAACCACCAAAAACCCGCATGTTTTATGACCCGATGTTAGCGGTTGTTTTTTTAATAATTTGTTAAATTTGTCTTTCTCTATAATTATTACAGAATCAATTTTATTTAATTCTTAAATAGAATTTGTCAATAGCAATTTTATCTTTCTAATGAATTACAATATGGACATCTACCTTTATGAAAATCACTACGTAATCCCCTGTATCCACAACTTTGACATCTAATTTTTTCTTCTCCTACAAACAAACCAATAATTATAAGAACAACTAATATTACAACAATAGTAATTATTATAGATGATGTGGTGCTAAGTAAAACTGTTGTTAGCATAGCTAATTAGATTTAAATTAGATATGTAAGTTAATAAATATTTTTTAATTATTAGTGATACCAATAAAACCTTCATAAATGTAGCTTTATAGATTTTTAGATAATCCTTTCAAACTCTTCAGGTTTCAATACAACTGTCTTGATTCCAAGTTTCTCAAAAGTCTTTATAGCTTTATAATGACACCTATCATCTCTTGTGATAAAATAGTCACAATGAGCTCCATAAAAGGTATGTAATGCATCGTCAAACAAGTTGTTAAAATTAGCATCACTTTTGTATCCTTTCAAGTCATACTTAATAAAAGTTTCAATTATTCTTGAATAGTTTTTATTCTTACTACTTTCAGTTTTAGTTGCAATTAATTTAGATAGTTCAAATATAGTTAAATGCTCAGGAGCTTCAACAGAGCTTAGTTTCAACTGTTTTAATAAGTCTTTTTTCTTGTTTAATTTACTAATTGATTTGACTAAAAAACTTCTCAAGCTTTTATAAACCGAATAATCAGTTTTAAGTCTCATTGAAAAAGCATGCAAGTCATTGCATAATGCGAGCATATTCTTTTCCTTTCGAGAAGTTGGATAAATTATTCCAAATAAACTATCATATTTGTAACAGTCATAAAACTGTTTTGGTAAAGGAATTAATTCAAATGCTTTAATGTAACTTTTCAAGATTCCTGTTTCATCAAAATCAACTAATTCTAAGAATGTTTCTGGTTCTGATTCTATTTCTTCCTTTTTTTCTTTAAAAAATTCCTTTACACTTCTATTATGCCAAACAACATGTTCATGATTCCAATATTGGCAAATACATAGATTATTTGTAAGTTTCTCTAAAGTATCAAGGTGCTTGTCAATAAAATAAGAATTTTTCTTAAAACCGCGTAAAAGGTCATTAAGATGTGCATTTGAATATGGAATTGAAACTTTTTCATTAGAGATAATTTTTTCTAAACTTTCAAAAGTTCTTCTATCACTATCCTGAAGTTGTGTTATTTTCTCGATTCTGTCAAATATATTCCAATCTAAGTATATGTCCATAAGTGTCCAGAAAAATTACCGCTAACGGTCTTTGGGTATGAAATCGTGCGGGTTTTTTGCCCTGTTTCATTATCCCCCGCTAATAAAAGTTGAAGATAGTAAAATGACTGCAAACCACCAAACCCCCGCATGTTTTATGACCCAATGTTACAAATTGGGCGCTTATAATACCTGCCTTATCAAGTTGGTAAAAAGTATACTATGAAGAACTAAAAACATTTTTAAAGGTGGGGAATTCTTATTGCTCGGAAGAGCAAAATTAGGTTGGATTACAAACTTTTTGGTAAGCCTTTGGCTGTGGGTTGGACAACGCGGGTTTACCAATGTGTTTGTAAAAAGGACTTGTTTTGTTTGATGATTTAATTTTTTAATAATACATTCACGCAACTAAATAGAAAAGAAACATATATATAATTGTTAGCTTTAATAAGAAAATCCAGATTACACAAATGAAAAATACAATACTGATAATAGTGCTTTTAATTGGGGGATTAACAAATCAATCATTTGCCCAATTAAAGATGGTAACACCTTATACTCCACAAGTTTTCTATGGTTCTGATTCAAAAAGTATTGTTTATGAAATTCATTTAATGGATAGTCTGAAAAGACCAATTGAGTTTATTGATTTTACAGTTAGTTCAGGAAAATATATCTTACAGTATGATTCGATATACGAGACAATTCCAAAAAGAAAAGAAAAAAACAGGTATTTAAAATATATGTGGATTGAGACTAATCAAATACCAAAAGTTTTAACTCATTTAATAAAGTACAAGATAGGTAACGAAATATATGAGCTCAAAAAAGAAATTGCTATTAACAATGATTCTGTTATTTCTATTGGCTTACCTGTCCAAAAAGGAATTTGGTATATGCAAGCCGCACCAAGTCCCACGTCCTATCACAGAGCTACTACAATAGCCTTTAAAACAAGATATGATTCATCGCAAAAAGGATTCATATTAGGGCATTGTAATCAACGATTTGCTATTGATTTTGCTAAAGTAGGTGAAAATGGATTATTATATAAAAATAATGGTCATAGCAACTTTGACCACTATTGTTATGAAGAAGATGTAATTGCTGTTTCAAATGGAATTGTAGTTGGAGTTCTTGATTCAATAAAAGAACATGAATACCCACCTAAAATGGATGAGAACCTTAGTTTTAAAAATTTCACTGGCAATCTTGTATTGTTAGATATTGGAAATGGTATTATTGCATCATATGCACATTTGATTCCCAATAGCATCATTGTCAATGTTGGTGATACATTAGTTAAAGGTGATTTAATAGGTAAAATTGGCAATTCTGGAAACTCAACAGCATCGCATTTGCATTTTCATTTATCAAGACCAGATTTTAATCTTGTAGATAGTTCAGATATTCTTGGGCAGTTTTGGTCATCAGAGGGCGTTTCATATATTTTTGAAGAATATATAAAATATAATGTAATTTCAGGTAAATATATAGAGGGAGAATTAGAATATTTATCAGAACCTTTTGTTTTAGATAAGCCCAAAGTCATATATAAAGTATTACCATTTGAAGATGATATAATAGAGATAAAATAAAAAAAAGCAAAACTTAAACTCTTTTGCGAAGCACAGCGCAGCAAATGTGTTTAAAGTGAGTTGAAAATCATAAATGCAGCTATCAGGCTGCAAAGCGCGTGAGAAAAAATGTTTTTACTATCATACCTGCCAAACCATTCTCGATAAAATAACTATCAAACCGCTACGAATAGAATATACTTTCATTGTCAGACCGAGATAAAGTTTCTATTTAGCAAGAATTGTCAAACAGTTAAATAAGTTAATTGAATAAATTACTTAACCAATTAAGATAAAGTTAGCTAATTTTTTTTTCGCGCCTTATTTGTAACGGTCTTTGCATATGAAACTGTAAGGGATTTTGAGAAGTTTACTTATCAAAATAGCTATGAGCCACATATGCGATTAGACACAAATTTAGCTTTTTTTATTAATTAGTCAAATCGCAGATTTGGCGGAGCAAATTACTTGCAATAAACTAACTAAAAAGGTCTAAAACCCTTATGTTTTATGATGCAATGTTATGCATTGTATTTTTTTTAAACTTCATTTAATTGAAAATGTCCATTCAATTCTAAATCTAAATAATAAACATTTTCTTTCTCAACTTTATCAATAACTGCAGGTAGATAATGCCTTGAAGCATTAACACCAAATATTATTTTTGTTAAGGAATTTTCAATTGACAAGTATCTATCAATGTCAATATTCTTAAAGGTTAAAAAACGATATTCAGATTCTCCCTGCCAATCTAAATTTTTTGTAAAAAATCGTTTTTTCACAAAATCTGAATTACTTTTTAAAGTGTTCCAATGAGCTTTATCTGTGCATAAATTTTCTATACTTGTCCGATAAGGTTTTGCCTGTCCAAATAATGGTCGTGGTAAATTTTGGAAATTGTAGTAATCATAAGATACAAAATCATCTATAATTTCAAACTCATCTATCTTCTTCTTATTCTCATTTATAAATTCATCATAGTCAATTTCTAAACAAATACCAGTGTGATTACCACCGTATTGAGCCCACATTCTTTGGAGATTATATCCTTTTGTTAATGTTGGAATATTTTCAACTTCTATATTCCTATCAACAGAGAAACACAGTACATTTGTTTCATTTTGTACATTCTTTGCGAGAGCGAATTCACTCATATTAATAAAGTGACTAAAACTTTCATTATACTCTGTCTTATGCAATAAATTTTCCTTAGGGTCATTCATATTTATAAGCTTATTCAACTTTATTAATTTATTGGGAAGAATATACCTAATTGCAGTTTCTATTTTTGTAAAGTGATAAAGTTTTTTAGGTTTTAATATTTCAGTCATTTTAAAGGAAATTATTATGCATTGTATGTCTTTATGTCTAATGTAAAATCATATTTCTAAATGATAAAACCATTGTCATCGCAATTACAATTGATAACAGATTGAATGTGAGCATCTTTTTGTCTTCAATTTTATAATGTCTCAAAATTGACTTGCTATTCATAAAAGCAATCATTAGGCAAAATGGTAAAAGTGTAATTATGAATTGAAAATCAGGTAAATATGTGGTAACTGAAATTCCATACACAAAAACAAAATAAAAAAAATGTATAGTCAGTATCCATCCAGCCAATCTTTTAATAAAACTACCAATCAAACTGATAAATACTATCGTAAATAATACATAAGCAAATGGTCTTACCTGAGTTTCGAGAAATTCTTTTAAACTTGAAATATCTCCCCACATTTTCATTTCTCTATATTCTTTCAATAAAAACCAAATAAAAATAGTTGGTATAGCAATTAGTATTAAAATGAGAATATATGGTAGAAGTCTTTTTAGTTTCTTATTCATGGCTCTTCAGCTTCAAAAAAAAATATTATGCATAACGGTTTTTGGGTATGAAACTGTGCGGGATTTTCGCCCTGTTTCATTATCCCCCGCTAATAAAAGTTGAAGATAGTAAAATGACTGTAAACCACCAAACCCCCGCATGTTTTATGACCCAATGTTAGTAAACGTTATGTATACTTAGAAATCAATTGTATTATAGTCAATAAATATTTTTTCACATTCATTATCTACAAGTGTAAATGTCCCTGATATATCTTTTGTACAACCAGTCCCAATAGGAGGTCGAATTTCAACTAAATAGGAATGTTTTCCAGCTGTTAATTCTTTTGAAAGATTTTCGGGTGCATTACATTCAGTAATTTCATTTGTAGAGTTTTGTAATGTTCCTAACTCTATATCATCAACATAAACTGTCACGTAAGAAATACAATCTATAATATGGAAATTAGCTCCAAAAGTAACTGTCCCGTTTCCATTTAGATTTTCACTTTCACAAGAGAAAATAAGTATTAGAAAAATGGGGATAAATAAAAATACAATTCTTTTTTTCATATTTTAAGGTAATTTGTTTAATACTTACTATCAATTTATCTTAGTTACAGTAATCCATCCCTCATTTATGTGAAGCATATCGCAAATGTTTACATTATCATAAGCGGAACATGATTCAATTTCAGTAAAAGAAGCTTTAACTTCTGTTCCATCCTCGAAGTCATCAACAATTTCAAAATTGCAAATTCGATAATCTTTATCATTAAACCTTAAATATGAACCTGTACAGTCCTTAATCACTATCATTTCTCCTTCAATATCATCCGAACAGGAGAGTAAAATGATTGAAAATATTCCAACTAAAAATAAAAGTCTTTTCATAATATTGTTAATTAAAAGTTGATAATATACTGATGAATTTTCAACAACTTAGGTTGCGCCGAATAATGTTTACTAACGGTCTTCACATACCATGTAGTTTGGGTTTCCCCTACTCTACATTGTCAAACCGATAATTGAAACCGAAGATAGCAAAACTTAGTCAAACCGCCAAAAACCCCCAAATTACTGGTGATGTGATGTTACCATATTGTG
>DAOWGM010000165.1 GCA_030637515.1 Bacteroidales bacterium | reverse complement strand
TCATTATTATCTTAAATTAAACAATTTCGCTTTTACCTTTTGCTTTCTCTACTATTTCTGTTGCGATACTCATTGGAACCTCTTCGTAATGTGAAAATTCCATTGTTGAAGTAGCGCGTCCTGAACTTATCGTTCTTAATACGGTTACATAACCGAATTTTTCTGCCAATGGCACTTTTGCTTTAATAACTCTTGCACCACCTTTATTCTCCATTCCTTCAACCTTACCTCTTCTTTTATTAAAGTCTCCAATAATGTCACCCATATACTCTTCAGGAGTAACAACTTCAGCAGACATTATCGGTTCAAGTAATTTTGGTTTGGCATTAACACATGCGTGTTTAAATGCCATTTTTGCACAGATTTCAAATGATAATGCATCTGAATCAACATCGTGGTAAGATCCGTCGAGTACGGTTACTTTCATACTGTCAACCTGATAACCAGCTAACACACCGTTAAACATTGCTTCTTTAAATCCTTTTTGAATGGCAGGTATATATTCACGAGGAATATTTCCTCCTTTTATTTTATTAACAAATTGCAATCCTGTTTCACCTTCATCAATAGGTCCTACTTCAATCTGAATGTCAGCAAATTTACCTCTACCACCAGATTGTTTTTTAAATACCTCACGATGCGGAACAGTTTTAGTAATTGATTCTTTATAAGCAACCTGAGGTGCTCCTTGATTACATTCAACTTTAAATTCACGAACTAATCGATCAAGTAAAATTTCAAGATGAAGCTCTCCCATTCCACTAATTACAGTTTGTCCTGAATCACCATCTACTTTTACTGTAAATGTAGGATCTTCTTCTGCTAATTTCTGAAGAGCTATATTTAATTTATCTAAGTCTTTTTGTGTTTTTGGTTCTACCGCTATTCCAATTACTGGTTTAGGGAAGTCCATCGATTCAAGAACAATTTGACGTTTTTCGTCACATAAAGTATCTCCAGTACGCAAATCCTTAAAACCTACTGCTGCACATATATCTCCTGCTTCAATTACATCTTTTGGATTTTGTTTGTTAGCATGCATTTGATACAAGCGCGATATTCTTTCACGTTTTCCAGTTCTTACATTAAGAACATAGGATCCAGCATCAATTTTTCCTGAGTATACTCTTAAAAAAGCAAGTCTTCCAACAAAAGGATCAGTCGCTATTTTAAATGCTAAAGCAGATAATGGCTCTGTTGCTTCAGGTTTACGTTCAACAATCTCATCATTTTTTGGATTTATTCCTGAAATATTACCAACATCCATTGGACTTGGTAAAAATGCAATTATTGAATCCAGCAAGCGCTGAACACCTTTATTCTTAAATGCAGATCCGCAAAGAACAGGAGTAATTGTCATTCCTATTGTAGCTTTACGAATAACTGCAAGCATTTCTTCTTTAGTTATTGAATTTGGATCTTCAAAATATCTTTCAAGTAAAGCATCATCATGCTCTGCAACAGCCTCTACTAACTTACCTCTCCACTCTTCTGTTTCTGCAACTAATTCTTCTGGTATATCAACTAGCTCATATCGTGTGCCCATTTTTTCATCATCGTGCCACACAACAGCTTTATTCTCGATTAAATCAATTACACCTTTGAAATTTTCTTCAGATCCGATTGGTATTTGAACAGGAACAGGATTTGCTCCCAATTTTTCTTTAATTTGATTTACTACTGAATAAAAATCAGCTCCTGAACGATCCATCTTATTTACGAAAGCCATTCTTGGAACATTGTATTTATCAGCCTGTCTCCAAACAGTTTCTGACTGTGGTTCAACACCACCTACAGCACAAAACAGCGCAACTGCTCCATCCAAAACACGAAGCGATCTTTCAACCTCTACTGTAAAATCTACGTGTCCGGGAGTATCAATTATATTAATTTTATGTTCTTGATTATTATAATTCCAGAATGTTGTAGTTGCTGCAGAAGTAATTGTAATTCCTCTTTCTTGCTCTTGAACCATCCAATCCATTGTAGCGGCTCCGTCGTGAACTTCACCGATACGATGTGTAATACCAGTATAAAACAGAATTCGCTCTGTTGTGGTAGTTTTACCGGCATCAATGTGTGCCATGATTCCGATATTTCTGGTATTTTGCAACGCTTTACTCATCTCTCTACTCTTACCCCTTTATTCTGTAAATTAAAATCTAAAATGTGCAAATGCTTTATTTGCTTCAGCCATTCTATGAGTTTCCTCTTTTTTCTTAAAAGCTCCACCCTCTTCTTTGAAAGCAGCCATAATTTCTTGAGCAAACTTGTCAGCCATATTTTTACCATTACGCTGGCGAGAATATTTAATCATATTCCTTATACTAATAGCTGTTTTTCTTTTAACATTTACTTCCGTTGGAACTTGGAAAGTTGCACCACCTATTCTTCTACTCTTAACCTCAACCATTGGAGTAATATTTTCCAATGCTTTTTTCCAAGTATCAAGTGGTGTAATTTCACTATCCTTATTTTTTTCAGCGAGGATATCCATTGCATCATAAAAAATCTGATAAGCAACATTTTTCTTTCCGTCGACCATAAGATCGTTAACAAACCTTGTAACCAAAGTATCTTTATATTTTGGATCCGGTAATATTATCCGCTGTTTTGGTTTTGATTTTCTCATTTCTTTCTAAACTCTTTGATTTAGTTTATTTTTTTGGTCTTTTAGTACCGTATTTAGAACGTCTTTGTGTTCTACCTTCAACTCCTGATGTATCCAAAGCACCACGAATTAGGTGATATCTTACACCAGGAAGATCTTTCACTCTACCACCCCTGATTAAAACAATCGAGTGTTCTTGAAGATTGTGACCTTCACCGGGAATATAAGCATTTACTTCTTTCCCGTTTGTCAACCTTACTCTGGCAACTTTTCTCATAGCAGAGTTTGGTTTTTTTGGTGTTGTAGTATAAACACGTGTACAAACACCTCTCCTTTGAGGACATGCATCCAAAGCAGGAGCTTTTTTCTTTACCACAATCTCTTTTCTTCCTTTTCTTACTAACTGCTGTATAGTAGGCATATAGTCAACTATTTAAGATTATATTTTATAAATTCGGTTCGCAAAGGTATTATTATTTTTTAAAAATCCGCAATAAAAATTAATTTATTTCGTATTTTATTAATGATTTCACTGATAATAAAAAAACACCTATTATCACTTTAAAATCATTGATTTTTATTCTTTTATCCTGCCCTATTTTTGGTCGGAAAATGCCGCAAAATTAAATCTTTTTTGATAAATAACAAAAGAAACATGAAATATTTATTCATTTCATACTATTTAGAAAGATTATTAGAAAGTGCTATTTTTCACAGTCAGTTTTCATTAGATTTTATGTATAATATATTATATGTATGTACTTGCGTGTTGATAAAATTTTACTATTTTTGAAGCCCGTTTATCTGATTGCCTGATAAATGGGTTATTTATAAGATTTTGAAAATTAATTATTAATTAAATCAATAGATACATATGAAGACTTATCAAACTGATAAAATCAGGAATATCGCTTTGATTGGTAATGCGGGGTCTGGTAAGACCTCGATGGCTGAAGCGATGCTGTTTGAAGGAGGAATAATTGATCGTAAAGGTACGGTTAATGGGAAAAACACAGCGTCTGATTATAATGAAATTGAACAGGAGAATTTAAACTCAGTATTCTCAACTGTTTTATACACAGAATTTAACGACCATAAGGTTAATATTATCGATACCCCAGGTGCCGATGATTTTATTGGTGGAGTTATTTCTGCTTTTTCAGCTGCCGATATGGCTGTAATGTTAATTAACGCACAGAATGGTGTTGAAGTTGGAACTGAAATATTAAACAGACATTGTGATAAGTACAACAAACCTTTGATGTTAGTTCTTAATAAGCTTGATCATGAAGGTGTGAATTATGAAAAAGTCCTTGAAAGCGTAAAAACAACTTTCGGATCTAAAGCTGTAGTTGTTCAGTATCCTGTTTCAAGTGGACCTGACTTCAATTCAATCATCGATGTTTTGTTAATGAAAATGTACAAATTCAATGCTTCAGGTGAAAGAGAGATTTTAGATATCCCAGCTGATCAAAAAGAAACTGCGGACGAATTACATAATGCTTTAGTTGAAGCTGCTGCTGAAAATGATGAGCAGTTAATGGAGTTATTCTTTGAAAAAGGTTCTTTAGATGAGAATGAAATGAGAAAAGGAATTACTGCTGGTATTATTGCTCGTGGAATGTTCCCTATATTTTGTGCTTCAGCTGAAAAAAATTATGGTATAAAAAGAGTATTAGAATTTATAACTAATGTTGCACCTTCTCCAGACAAAATGCCTGCAGTTGCAACAAAAGACGGGAAAGAAATTGAATGTAAAGAAAACGGAGATACTAATCTCTTTGTTTTTAAAACTTCAAATGAGAGTCATATTGGTGAAATAAACTTTTTTAAAGTTGTTTCAGGTACGGTATCAGAAGGAATGGATTTAAATAATAATACTACTGAAACTAAAGAAAGATTATCTCAGTTATTTGCTGTTGCAGGAAAAAACAGAACTAAGGTTTCAAAATTAGTTGCCGGTGATATTGGCGCTGCTGTTAAACTTAAGAATACAAAAACGAATCAAACATTATCGAATGCAAAAGATAATGTTGAATTTCCTGAAATTGAATTTTTAAACGCAAAATTCAGTACAGCAATTAAAGCTGTTAATGAAGCTGATGATGAGAAACTTGGTGAAGCTTTAGGTAGGTTGCATGAAATTGATCCAACATTAACTATTGAGTATTCAAAGGAATTAAAACAAATTATACTATATGGTCAGGGTGAATATCATTTAAACAATATTGTTAAATGGCATCTTGATAAAATATATAAAATTGATATTGAGTTTTTAGCTCCTAAAATCCCTTATAGAGAAACCATTACAAAAATTGCTGGGGCCAATTATAAACATAAGAAACAATCTGGAGGTTCAGGTCAGTTTGGAGAAGTTTATATGGTAATTGAACCATACAAAGAAGGTGCTCCTGACCCAACAACTTATAAAGTTGATGGTAAAGAATTTAAGGTTTCTGTTAGAAATAAAGAAGAACATGCATTACCATGGGGTGGTAAATTAGTATATTATAATTGTATTGTTGGTGGCTCTATTGACGCTCGCTTTTTACCTGCTATCTTAAAAGGTATTATGGAAAAAATGGAAGAAGGTCCATTAACAGGATCATATGCTCGTGATATTAAAGTTGCTGTTTACGATGGTAAGATGCATCCGGTTGATTCAAATGAGATTTCATTTAAATTAGCAGGTCGTCATGCATTCAGAGCTGCTTTTAAAAACGCTGGACCAAAAATTATGGAACCAATTTATGATGTTGAAGTATTAGTTCCTTCAGACAGAATGGGTGATGTTATGAGTGATTTACAAGGTCGTCGTGCGATGATTGAGGGAATGAACTCTGACAAAGGTTTTGAGAAGCTTAACGCTAAGATACCTTTGGCTGAATTAAATAAGTATTCGACAGCACTTAGCTCATTAAGTGGTGGTAGAGCAACTTATACAATGAAGTTCGCAAAATACGAACAAGTTCCTATGGATGTTCAAGAGAAGCTTATTAAAACTTTTGAAGAACAAGAAGAAGAAGATTAGATTAATTTACGTTTATATAAGAAAAGCCGGATCAATTGATTCGGCTTTTTGTTCTTTATATATAGTTAAAACTATCTGTATAATCTAATAACTCCAGTTGTAATAGATTCGGTAGAGCTACCTGTTCCTTCAGTTCCCGTGGTTCCTTCAGATGTAGATTCACTATTTGTTCCCGATTTTGAACTAAAGTTGTTATTATTATATTCAACATTATCCCAACCTTTTACCTCAAATATAAAAAAATAATTGCCCTCAGGAGCTTCTCTGTTGCTATTTTTTATTTCACCATTCCATCCTTCCCAATCGCGTACATCACCTTCATACTCATGTACAACCTGACCAACCCTATTAAATATTGTTATTTTAAAATTCCTGATTGACTGATAGTCAGTTAAAATAAAAACTTTATTAAACTCATCTTCGTTTGGAGTAAATACGTTTGGAAACTCAATTGAAGATGGCTCAACATTAATTTTAAGGGTAACAGAATCTTTGCAACCATATGAACTTTCACTTATAAGTTTTAGTGTATATCCAGAATCCACTACATAATAATATATGTGTTCAGGCTCTTCATAAAAATCCGAAGTGAAAATAGTGTCAATATCATTATTTAATAATGTATCACCTAAAAACCATATATAGTCTTGACCATTCTCTGAATCATTTATGAACTTTGCATACAAGGGTGCAGATCCTGTTATTTCATTTTCATTATTTCCCGTTCCGAGCACTTCTTCAGTTCTCTCATCCATATGCTCCCACAAAAGCTTAGCACGAGTTTCAATAGCAGTATAACTAATATCATTTTCGACAAAACATCCGAAACGATCTGTAGCTTTAATTGAAAATATTGTATTCTCAGTTGGTAAATCGAACATACTTATAATCGGAGCATTGTAAGTATTAAAACCTCCCCATCCACTATTATCATTACTCCATTCATATGTATTCATTCTGTTTTTAAGATTTATATATTCATCTGCAACCGTATCGTAATAATTAAAACTTGTATTAAAATAGATGCCAGTTGTATGTGATGATGGATCTGCCCAAATAACTAAAACATCACACTCATTGCCATCATCAAATCTTAAATCGACAGAAAGCTCATTACCAATATATACCCACGCAACATATGTTTGTGCAGGAACAGCATTAGTTAAAGTAACCATATACCCTCCTGAACTAAGACCAGTTATTGTTGACGTACTATCTCCATCTCCAACAGTAAAACCAGCAAGCACTTCTGTAAAATCTTTGGTTCCATCTTCAAATTTATACCAGGCAAAATCATAGCCCCCATTTCCGGTTGAATCTTTTACGGTTAAACTACCACCGTTTAAATCATCGGTACAAAAAACAAAAACAGAATCACTATCAGAAGAATTTGGCTCTACTTTATAAAATCCTGCTTCAGAACTAATCTGAGAATATCCAGTAGCACTCAATAAAACTAAAATGACAAATATTAAATTCTTCAATCTCATCGCAAAGTCCATTTCTATATCCATAAAATTTGAACCTACAATAATAACAATTCCAGTTCAATAAAATTGTATTGCTATCTGGTTTTTTATAGTGTCTTACAAAAATCCTTTTCTCAAAACACCAATATAATTTAAACTGTATTTGTTTATAAATACTTTTAGTCAACCTTGCTTTGCCAAATAATAGAATATATTTTTACAAGCTTAATTTTAATTTTTAATCACTGAAAAATATTTAAAGTGTACGATTATTTGCAGGATTTGAATGAAGCTCAAAGAGAGGCTGTTACTAATTTTAATGGAGCATCTCTTGTTATTGCAGGGGCAGGATCGGGAAAAACACGTGTTTTAACATACAGAATTACACATTTGTTAGCAAATGGTATTCCTGCACATAAAATATTGTCGTTGACATTTACAAATAAAGCGGCAGCAGAAATGAAATCCCGTATTTCCAAAATTATTGGAAATGATATTGCAAAATATTTATGGATGGGAACTTTTCATTCAGTTTTTGCGCGTATTTTAAGGACAGAAGCAGAAAGTCTTGGTTATACTTCGAATTACACGATTTATGACACCATCGATTCTAAGAATCTTGTAAAAAAGATTATTAAAGAACTAGGGCTTGATGATAAAACCTATAAGCCAAATGAAATTTATGGAAGAATTTCAAGTGCAAAGAACAATCTGTTATCAGCAAAAGGATACGCCAGTAATCAACAAATACAAATTCAGGATCAGAAAACTAAAAAGCCTCGAATAGCAGAAATATACATGATGTATGCGAACAGATGTAAAAAAGCTGATGCGATGGATTTTGATGATTTGCTACTAAATACAAATATATTATTTCGTGATTTCCCAGAGATATTAGAGAAGTATCAGGAAAAGTATAAATATATATTAGTTGACGAGTATCAGGATACAAACTTTTCGCAATACCTTATTATTAATAAGCTTAGCGCAAAAAATAAAAATATTTGTGTTGTAGGCGATGATGCTCAGAGTATATACGCTTTTCGCGGTGCTAAAATTGAGAATATCCTTAATTTCAGGAATGATTACCCAGACTATAAACTATACAAACTTGAGCAAAATTACCGTTCAACAAAAACAATTGTTGAAGCTGCAAATAGTCTTATAAAAAAGAATAAAGAACAAATTGACAAAAAGATTTATTCAAAGAATGCCGAAGGAGAAAAAATCCAGGTTATTGAAGCAGAAACTGATAAAGATGAGGCATATAGAACCGCTGCAATAATTCAGGATGTTGTAACAGAAAAAGGATATGAATATAACGATTTTGCAATACTTTACAGGACAAATGCACAATCAAGAAGTTTCGAAGAGGCTTTAAGACGATTCAATATACCTTATAAAGTTTTTGGAAGCATCTCATTTTATCAGCGAAAAGAAATTAAAGACATTCTCGGTTACTTTCGCTTAGCAGTTAACCAAAAAGATGATGGAGCTTTTCTGCGTGTTGTAAACTATCCAACGAGAGGAATTGGAAACACAACTATTTCTAAGGTAGAAGAATATGCCAAATTAAAGGATAGAAACTTACTCGATACACTGAATGATATTGATAAAATTCAGATTGGTTTAAACTCTGGAGCAATAAATAAATTAATTCAATTTAGAGATCTGATAAAGAAATTTGCAGATGATATAAAAAGCCTGGATGCATATGATGCAGCGATGGGAATTGCAATGGAATCAGGAATAATAAAAGCACTCAATAATCCTGAATCGCACGAAGAGCAAACTAAGTTTGAAAATGTTGAAGAATTATTAAATGGTATTAAAGGATTTGTGGATGATAATGAATCTGCTGAAGAATTTCCTACTTTAGACAGATTCATGGAGAATGTTGCTTTATTGACAAATCAGGACAATTCAAAAGAAGATGATTTTAATAAAGTTACCATAATGACTATTCACTCGGCAAAAGGACTTGAATTTAAGCATGTTTTTTTAGTTGGTCTTGAAGAAGATTTATTTCCTTCTCCAATGTCGTCGGGAACTCAAAAAGAACTTGAAGAAGAGCGACGTTTGTTTTATGTTGCAATAACAAGAGCCGAAGAAACAGCTGTAATTTCTTTCGCTAAAGAACGATACAAATGGGGTATCCCGACAAGCTGTAGACCAAGCAGGTTTTTGAAAGAAATTGATGAAAAATTTTTAGAGCTACCTGAATCATTTTTTGAAGAACCTGAATCATCATTCAGTAATAATGATATTTTTGGTAATTCATCAAAACCCAAATTTGAAAGAAAAAAACTGGGAACAAATGCTACAGTTCCTTTAATCAATAAAAAACTTGTTAAACTGAGTGAGGCTCAACGAAAACAAGCCTCTTCTGGAAACGAAAATATTATTCCAGCCGATCCATCGAAAATTGAAGAAGGACAGATTGTTAAACACGCTAAATTTGGTTTAGGCGAAATCGTAAAAATTGAAGGAACTGATCCAAATAAAAAAGCAAGAGTAAATTTTGAAATTGTTGGTGAAAAACAGCTTTTACTCAAATTTGCCAAATTACAGATTATATCATAATAAAATTATAAATCTTTGATTGCTAAATCAAAATAGACTATTTTTGCACAAAATAATTTAAAAAATAATGGAATATAATACCAGCAGAAAAAAACTTGTGTTACCTGAATATGGAAGAAATATCCAAAGAATGGTAGATCTTACAAAAGCAGAACCGGATAAAGAGAAAAGAAATGCGATGGCACAAGCTATTATTGCTATTATGGGAAATATGAATCCTCATTTAAGAGATATAGTTGATTTTAAGCATAAGTTATGGGATCATCTTGCAATTATGGCAGATTTTTCACTCGATATTGACTCTCCTTACCCAGAGCCTGAGATTGAAAAATTACAAGAAAGACCAGAAATAGTACCATACAAAACCAATGATACAAGATTTAAACACTATGGTAAAACCCTTGAAAAAATGGTTGATGTAGCAGTTGATATGGAAGAAGGAGAAATGAAAGAAATCCTTGTTTCACTGATTGCAAACCATATGAAGAAAAGCTATCTGACTTGGAACAAAGAAGCAGTTGATGATAAGCAAATTTTCAGGGATTTAAAAATTATTTCAAAGGGAAAAATTGACCTGAGTCCTGAAAAAACAACTCTTACAGAAACAAGAGAAATATTAGCAAAAAATAAACGCAGACGTGTTCAGAGAAAAAAATAATCAATTTAATTCAATGTTATTTCTATGGGTTCATTTGTTATTAATGGAGGTAAAAAACTAAAAGGAGAAATTCATCCTCAGGGCGCAAAAAACGAAGCACTTCAAATTATAAGCGCAATATTATTAACACCTGAAACAGTTACAATACATAATATCCCTCAAATTACTGATGTAATTAAACTTATTGATTTAATTAAAAGCATTGGTGTTAAAGTAGAAAAATTAGGCAACTCTTCATATTCATTTAAAGCCGACAAAGTTAATTTTGATTATTTCAAAACGGATGAGTACCGTGAAAAATCTACCAGTCTTCGTGGATCAATTATGATGATAGGACCTCTTTTAGCAAGATTTGGAAAAGGATATATCCCAAAGCCAGGAGGTGATAAAATTGGACGAAGAAGAGTAGATACTCACTTTATTGGTTTCGAAAAGCTTGGAGCAAAATTTGAATTCAGTCATAAAGATAACTCATATAAAGTAAAGGGGAAAAACCTGAAAGGTGCTACAATGCTTCTCGAAGAAGCATCAGTTACCGGAACTGCCAATATTGTAATGGCTTCGGTTCTTGCACAGGGACAAACTGTAATTATCAATGATCAATGTGTAGCTTCACCTCTTTCATTAACCGACACGCAATTGAGGATGTTTTCAAAAATTTCAGGTATTAGTTCAAATATATA
>DAOWGM010000169.1 GCA_030637515.1 Bacteroidales bacterium | reverse complement strand
CACCACCCATAGGAAGTGTTGTTAATGAGTTCTTAAAAATTTGTTCGAATCCTAAGAATTTTAATCCACTTAAATTAACACTTGGGTGAAAACGTAAACCTCCTTTGTAAGGTCCAATAGCGTTGTTAAACTGTACTCTGTAACCTAAGTTAACGTTTACTTTTCCATCGTCACCAACCCAAGGCACCTTGAATGTTAAGATTCTGTCTGGCTCAACGATTCTTTCGATAATACCTGCAGCTTCGAATTGAGGATTTTGATTGTAAATTTCCTCTATTGATTCTAAAACTTCGCGGACTGCCTGAAGATACTCTACTTCTCCAGGATGTTTTTGCTCCAACTGAAGCATTAATTTATCTACGTTCATTTTTATATAATTTAAATTATGAATACTAATCACTATAAAATTTGCGCAAAAGTAAATTTTAATATTTAATTAATCGAATAAAAAAGCATAAGAAAATATGATATTAAACACATTTTTATTTCATGGTAGAAACATTGTAATTAAGCTACATGTTCAATAAGAGTTTAAATACTTTTGTCTAATTGATCAAAAGAATTTACAAGCATATTTTTATGCTTTCGAGACAGAGCAGTTATACTAATAGATGGATAATTTGCAACACCTTTTTTTGTTTTTAATTTTAATACTAATTCTTGCTTAAAGCTTAGAAAAGATTTGTGAATATCAAATCCTCCAAATTCTTTTTTTGAGATTTCAATTGCTCTTTTTTCGTTATCAAATGGACGCAATGAAATGAATCTAAACACAAACTTCTCTCCTTCATCATTAAAAGAAAAAAAGTTATAGCTCCGGAAATATGTAAAAACAACATAAAGCACATAAATTGTGCATGTTATCAATACATAAAAAGATTTATCCATCCCTAAAAAAGGTCTCTTAATAATATTAACCAATAGTAAAAGCGCCATTATTATAAGAAATGTTAACAAACTTAGATATCTTCTTATTGTTAATCTTACAACTATATTTCTATTATCAAAAATCATTTTCGCTATTTTAAAATCGCTATCAAAGGTAATTAACTTTCTGGTCTATACATAATTATTCACCTATGGAAATGTATAAAAACTCATAAAACTCTGATTTTATCGTTTAAATATATTTTGTACATTTAAACATCAAAAAATAATACTCGGAATGAAAATTATTACACAACATTCTATCATATATATTTCGTCGGAAATACAATCAATTTTAACAGAGGTTTTAAAAAACTTTGGCAATAGAAAAATATTTATTCTTGTTGATGAAAATACGAGAAAGCACTGCTTGCCAGCCATTAACAATATTAACTTAATTAAAGATTCTGAAATTATTGAAATAGAAAGTGGTGAAAAGAATAAAAGCATTAAATCTGTTGAAAAAGTTTGGAATGAATTAACAACGAAAGGTGCTGACAGAAATTCATTACTTATAAATTTAGGTGGTGGAATTATTGGCGACTTAGGAGGTTTTGTTGCTTCAACTTTTAAACGTGGTATAGATTTTATAAATATTCCTACGACATTATTATCACAAGTTGATGCTTCTATTGGAGGGAAAACTGGTATAAACTTCCTGGGACTAAAAAATGAGATCGGTGTATTTAATCATCCTAAATATGTTATTATTGACAGTTCTTTTAACCAAACTCTGGACAAAAAACATATTATGTCGGGATGGGCAGAAATGTTAAAACATGCTCTGATTTTTGATGAAAAAGACTGGAACAATTTAATTTCTAACGATATAAAACAAACCGGATTTAAGGAATTAAATCAACTTATCGCAAGATCGGTAAGTATAAAAAATCATTTTGTTGAAAAAGATCCTTTCGAAAAAAATATTAGAAAAGCATTGAATTTTGGTCATACTTTAGGTCATGCGTTTGAAAGTTTTTTCATGAATATAAACAAAAAAATAACTCATGGAGAAGCAGTAATACATGGTATAATTTGCGAACTTTTTTTATCAGAAAAAATCTGCAATTTTTCAAGTAAAAAAGCAAATGAAATTATTCCATATCTGCTTAAAACTTACACTAAGCTTAAATTTAATGACTCTGACATTAACG
Organism: Bacteroidales bacterium; assembly: GCA_030637515.1. Classification (GTDB taxonomy): domain Bacteria; phylum Bacteroidota; class Bacteroidia; order Bacteroidales; family UBA12077; genus UBA12077. The sequence continues at coordinate 56,807 of DAOWGM010000169.1, read as the reverse complement.
ATATTATTGAATATACAAGTCACGACAAAAAAAATGAAGGATTGAATATAAGCTTTACTTTACTCGAAGATTTCGGTCAATTGAAAATTGATCAGTTTTGCAAGAAAGATAATATTACTGAAGCTCTGAACTGTTATAGAAAATTATAAAAATGAGCCTAATTATAACTGCACCAAATAAAGAAATAAAGACTTTTAGATCGCTGCCGGCATCAAAGAGTTTATCAAATCGTGCTCTGATAATTCGTGCCCTTTGTGAAGAAAGATTTAAAATAAGGAATTTATCAACGAGCGACGATACAGAAGTTTTAAAGCCGGCACTTAACAACTTATCTACAGAAATAATTGATATTGGAGCAGCAGGCACAGCCATGCGTTTTTTAACTGCTTTTCTTTCACAAATACCAGGAGAAAGGATTCTGACAGGAGGCGAAAGAATGAAGCAAAGGCCAATACACGAACTTGTAAATATCCTCAGAGAATTAGGTGCTAAAATTGAATATATTGAAAATGAAGGCTATCCTCCGTTAAAAATAACCGGAAGTAATTTAAAGGCAAAACCCATTAGCATAAAAGGCAATATTAGCAGCCAATATATCAGCGCATTAATAATGATTGCGCCGTATTTGGAAGGAGAATTTAATTTAACAATTGAAGATAAAATTCTTTCTAAAGATTATATCCGAATGACTATAAAATTAATGCATGGGTTTGGTGTTGAATGTGAATGGATTGGTAATAATATTAAGGTAAACAAGGGCATTTACAAACCAAAAGAAATAATTATTGAAGCTGACTGGTCATCGGCTTCGTATTGGTTTGAGATTGTTTCTTTATCTGAAAATTCAATGATAGAATTAACAGGTCTTAAAAAAGACAGTTTGCAAGGCGACTCTGTTTTAACAGACATATTTAAAGAAATTGGTGTTGACTCTGCATTTACTAATTTTGGCTTGCGAATTAAAAATATTCCCACAATTTGCACTTTTTTTGAATATGATTTTACTGACTGTCCTGATTTAGCTCAAACATTGGCAGTTACTTTGGTCGCTAAAAATATTCCATTTAAACTTACCGGATTAGATAATTTATCAATAAAGGAAACGGACCGCATTAAGGCATTAGTTGTAGAATTTGAGAAGTTAGGAATTCATATTCAATCTGAAGCTAATTACACTATATCATGGTTGGGAAATGAAAAAATTCAGGTTCCAGAAAATCATATTGTAGAAACCTATGAAGATCACAGAATGGCTTTGGCTTTTGCTCCTTTATGCATTATTACAAAACAACTGAAAATCAAAAATCCGGAAGTGGTTTCAAAGAGTTATCCTGATTACTGGGATCATCTAAAAGATGCAGGATTTAATATCCAATAAAAAACCCGGCAAATTTGCCGGGCTATTTCAAAATTTTATTGATGAGATTTTATTCTTCAACAACTTCATCAGTCTCAACTTCTTCTGAAGCCTCTTCCATTTTAGTTTCCTCAATAGGTTCTTCAACAACTTCCTCTTCTGAAACCTCTTCCGCCGGAGCTTCCTCAACTTCTTCGTTAACAATCTGAGATTTAATATATCCGATAAAAAATGAATTTTTATAAGGTAAATTCTCTAAAAACTCTTCTATTTTTTCAAGAATAATTTCACCATTTTTCATTAATTGTTTAGATGCTAATATTGCAACTGCTACATCTTCTTTATTTTCAGTAACAACTCCTTGCTTTATCCAACCTTTTATTTTTTTATTTTCACCAACAACTTTTATCCAATTATCCTTAGTTTCTTCAATTGCCAGAATATCCATTGCATTAAATTCATTCTTTGTTAAGGTTACTAAATCTGGTCGCTCATAAACAGGCACGCTTTCCTTTACTGCAGCAATTTTAGCATTAACTATTAATCCGTAACTCATTGCCCATGCAACTTTACCATCAGATAATTCTACTTTGAGATACTCTCTGTTGTTATCAGAACTATCAACAACTTCTTCTCCAAGGAAATATAAGGTTTCACCTAAACTAAGCTTTGACACCCATTTTCCATCTTTTGAAGGCAATTCTCTAACAGGAACGTCTTTGTAAATACTAACTGTTTGTTGTTTTTGGTTTTCTTTATCAGTTAATCCTGCACAAGAAGTTAGAAATATCAGAAGTATTAAAAATACATAGTTACATTTTTTCATTTTTAAATTATTAGGGTTAATAAATTTACGACTCTAAAGGTGTGAAAAATACGATAGAAAACAAAGATAGATTATTCGAAAAATCTTTTAATTCTGCTTATTCCCTCATCTACTTCTGATTTTTCTCTGGCGATATTAAATCGAATATAATTTGTAGCGTTATTGGAAAAATGTTCGCCAGGAATTACTGCAACTTTTTGTTCTTCGTATAAATCTATGGCAAATTTAAATCCATCAGGATATTTATCGGGTAATTTTGCCCAAACAAAATAACCCCCTTTTGTCTCTGGAATTTCAAAACCCAGTTTTTCTAATTCGTTTGATAAATGATTATATGATTCTTTTAATCTTTTTCTAAGATTTGTCACATATTCATTCCCAAAATTATATTCTTTCAAATATTCAACAATAGTCTGTTGCAAAATTGAAGGAGCGCATAATCCTGTATAATCATGAATAGATTTTATATTTTGCATATGTGCCTGATGCGCAATCAAATAACCTATCCTCCATCCGGTTATTGAAAATAGCTTTGAAAAACTATTCGTATAAAATAAATTAGGATTAAACTGATCTAATGGAATATATGGTTTTTCATCAAAATACAATTCTTTATAAACAGCATCAAGAACAATAAATATGTCTAATCTCTTACTTAAATCAATTAAAAAATTCATTTCGTCCTTTGACCAAATCTTTCCAAAAGGATTTCCAGGCGATCCAAGAAAAATAACTTTTACATTCGTATCCAAACATATTCTTTCCAGCTTTTCAAAATTAATCGTGAAATCATTTTCAAAAGAAAAAGGAACAAAATCAGTATTAAAAATCCCAGGCAAGTATTTATAACTTTCATAAACCGGATCAAAAGCCAATGCCGAAAAAGGTTTAGGAATAATCTTATTAAAATAAATATACAATAAAGATAAAGCTTCCGTTCCTCCTTGGGTAATTAAAAAGTCATCTTTTGAAAAGGGATATTCGTTTTTATATTTATTAAGTAGTAAATCAAGCAATTCATTATTCCCATTTCCAGGGGCATACTGATGAATATTATCATTTGCTATATTGCTTAGTATATTTGTTAATTCTTTGGGTGGATTAAATCCGGGAATACCTTGCGCTAGGTTTATACCACCATAGATTTTTACTTTATTGCTCATAAAACTGATGTACGAGCCGGCAGGTTTTTGATATTTATTTTGCATTTCTATTTTTCTTCTTACTGCATTCGTCTTCGATATTCTCGCGAGATAAGCCAAACTTTTCTTTTTCTATATTCCCTTCTGGTTCTATATGAACTAAAACATCGTAAACGTTTTCGACTTTCTTTCTAATGTTAATCTCAACATCTTTAGAAATTTCATGTCCCTCTTCAATGGTTAATTTTCCATCAATTTCAATATCTAAATCAACCGTATATAAATTCGAATGCTTACGAACTCTCACTCGGTGTGGATTTGCTCCACCAACTTCTTCTACTGCATCAAAAATTTTATAATATAATTCCGGATTATCGGTTCCATCCATTAATTCGCGACTGGTTTCCATAAATATCTCAAATCCTGCTTTCATAATCCACACACCAACAGCCATTGCCGTGATCAGATCCAGAATCGGTAACCTAAAAATATGTGTAAAAACAAGCCCAACTAATACTGAAGATGAAATGAGAATATCATTTCGCATATTTTTAGCATTGGCAATAATCATATTGCTTTGAATTTTTTTACCAATTCGAAACTGATAAAATGCTAATCCAGCTTTTGATAAAATAGAAAAAACAGTAACATATATTGCCAACAGGGCAGGTATTTGATGTGGTTCGTTTCTTATTAATCTTAATAAAGTAGATAAAAACAACTGAGCACCGGCAAAGAAAATAACAAAGCTTAGTGCTTTTGTAGCAACTGCCTCTGCTCTGTTATAACCATATGGAAATTTAAAATTAGGAGGTTTATTCATTATTTTAGCTGCCAGCAAAGTAATAAAGTAAGTAAGTATGTCTGTAGCAGTATCAATTCCATCACCAATAACAGCCAGACTACCTGAAATAAACCCAATTACAATTTTTGCAACAGCTAAAATAGTATTACCAATAATTCCAACCCAAGAAGCTTTTTTGATATATCTATTTCGATATTTTTGATCGATATCTGACATAAAACAAAGTTATGATAAAAATGTCTCACGAACCAATTAAAAAAAGAGATTAGCTTCGCTGAGCTCACTACGTTCGGTTCCGGCTCTTCGGCCGGAATGACATTATGAATTTTACTTAGTACATAAATTGCGAAACAATTTTTTAATCAAGTTTTAAAACCGCGAGAAATGCCTGTTGCGGAACTTCCACATTTCCTACCTGACGCATTCGCTTCTTACCTTTTTTCTGTTTTTCAAGAAGTTTTCGCTTACGCGTGATATCACCACCATAACATTTTGCAGTAACATCTTTACGAACAGCTTTTACAGTTTCACGAGCTATAATTTTGGCACCAATTGCCGCCTGAATAGCAATATCGAATTGCTGGCGAGGAATCAGTTCCTTCAATTTTTCGCACATTCGGCGCCCAAAATTGTAAGCATTATCTTTATGAATTAAGGTTGATAAAGCATCAACCATCTCGCCATTTAATAATATATCTAATCGTGCAAGAGTTGCTCTTTCATATCCTGTTTGATGATAATCAAAAGAAGCGTAACCACGTGAAATACTTTTTAGTTTATCGTAAAAATCAAATACGATTTCGGCTAAAGGCATTTCAAAAGATACTTCTACACGATCGTTTGGTAAATAAACTTGATTTTTTAATTCTCCTCGTTTATCAATACAAAGTTTCATTATTTGACCAACATACTCAGCTTGAGAAATGATTTGGGCTCTTATAAAAGGTTCTTCTATATAATCCAGTTGAGTAACTCCTGGCAAGCCTGATGGATTATGAACATCTATTACTTCATTTTTTGTTGTGTATGCTTTATACGAAACATTAGGAACGGTTGTAATAACATCCATATCGAATTCACGATCAAGGCGTTCCTGAATAATTTCCATGTGGAGTAAACCAAGAAAACCACAACGAAAACCAAAACCCAATGCTACAGAAGATTCCGGTTCAAAGGTTAAAGAAGCATCATTTAGCTGCAACTTTTCCATTGATTCGCGTAAGTCTTCATAATCATCAGCATCAATAGGATAAATACCGGCAAAAACCATTGGTTTAACATCTTCAAAACCACTAATTGCTTCTTCACATGGTCTTTCCTTTGTTGTTAAAGTATCACCAACTCTAACTTCTTTGGCAGTTTTTATTCCTGAAATAATATAACCAACATCACCCGCTTTTAATTCTTTTCTTGCTTCTTGTTTATATTTTAACACACCTATTTCATCTGCAAAATATTCCTTTTCTGTAGCAAAAAACTTTACCTGCTCACCTTTACGAATGGTTCCATTCAGAATTTTAAAGTAAGCTTCAATACCACGATACTGATTATAAACCGAATCAAAAATAAGCGCCTGCAATGGTGCATTTGGGTCTCCTTTTGGAGCAGGAACTTTATTTATTACTGCTTCCAGAATTTCATCGATACCAATTCCTGTTTTCCCACTTGCGCAAATTATATCGTCTCTCTCACCACCAATCAGTTCTATAATCTGATCTTTGACCTCTTCCGGCATGGCTGCATCTAAATCCATTTTATTTAAAACAGGTATGATTTCTAAATCATTTTCCATTGCTAAAAATACATTGGAAATAGTTTGTGCCTGAACTCCCTGAGTTGCATCAACAATTAATAAAGCCCCTTCACATGCAGCAATTGAACGTGATACTTCATATGAAAAATCAACATGTCCGGGAGTATCAATCAAATTCAGCACATAATCTTTACCTTCATGCTTATATTCCATATGAATGGCGTGACTTTTAATCGTAATTCCACGTTCTCTCTCCAAGTCCATATCATCGAGTAATTGATCCTGATAATCGCGATCAGAAACTGAACCAGTTGCCTGTAAAAGCCTGTCAGCCAGAGTGCTCTTTCCGTGATCAATGTGAGCGATGATGCAAAAATTTCTTATATTATCCATAAAGGTATTATATATTAATCTTTCAAAAAATTATACTCAGAAATATCATATTCCCGAACTTGCAAAGATAATTAATAACTTGAAATCTTCTAACTACTTTTATTAATTGTTACGTGTTACTTATTTTTAATATTTTAGATAATTTACACAACACTTCGACAGGCTCAGTGTGACATAAAGTTGTCATTGTGAATTATTGAAAGATGAATAACTTTATTCTTGTTCAAACAATCAAAACTAAAAAACCGCTTTTACAATTTTTTTAATGTTGTCTGATTGATCTAAAGTATAATAATGAATTCCCGGAACATTTGATTTTATTAGCTCTTTCGACTGTTCTATTGCCCATTCAACTCCTACTTGTCTAACATCTTTAATTGTTTTGCACTTCTTAATTTCTTTTATTAGATCATTTGGAAGATCAATATTAAAAGTTTGTGGTAATAATGAAATGTCATTTAATGTAGAAACTGGTTTTATTCCCGGAATTATTGGAACATTAATTCCTACATTTTTACATTTTTCAACAAAATCAAAATATTTTTGATTGTCAAAAAACATTTGTGTAACAATATATTCTGCTCCTTTCTCAACTTTAAGTTTTAAATTTTCTAAATCAGCATCCAGGTTTGGTGCTTCAATATGCTTTTCTGGGTAACCAGCAACACCCACAGAAAAATTAGTTGGCATAGCATCTTCCAGATCTTCGTGAAGGTATTTCCCTTTGTTCAAATTCATGATTTGTTCAATGAGATCGCTTGTATAAGTATGACCGCCCTTTTCAGGTACAAATTTCCTTTTTCCTTTATCGGGATCGCCACGTAATGCTAATAAATTATCAATACCTAAAAAATGGAAATCAATAAGTGCATCTTCGGTTTCTTCTTTTGTAAAGCCTCCGCATATCATATGCGGAACAACGGTAATTTTATACTTGTTCTGAATTGCTGAAGCTATTGCCACTGTTCCGGGACGTTTACGAATAACTCGTTTCTCCATTAATCCATCAGGACGAGTTTTATAAACGACTTCCTGCTGATGATAGGTAATATTTATGTATGCAGGATTAAACTCAATTAAAGGGTCAATTGTATCATATATTTCCTGTATAGTGTGCCCTTTTAATGGTGGTAAAAGTTCAAAAGTGAACAATGTACTTTTGGCATTTTTTATTTTGTCGATTACTTTCATAATATCATTTTTCAAATTCATTGTTGTCTATCCTTCGACAAGCTCAGGATGACAATTTCCTATATTCTATTGTCAAATCATAGATGTCACGCTGAGCCTGTCGAAGTGTGCATCAGAAAATTATTACATATAATTCAAATTCTGTGATAAACGTTTTTCTGCTTCATCAATACTTATGCTATTTCTTACCGCATAATCCTGTACTTGATCTTGAGAAATTTTTTGAACGTTAAAATACTGCGCTTCGGGATGAGCTAAATAAAATCCACAAACCGAAGCCTGAGGTGTCATCATATAACTTTCAGTAAGTTCAATTCCTGCTTGACTTTCAACATCCAACAATTCAAATAATGTTTTCTTTAAGGTATGATCAGGCAATGATGGATATCCAATTGCAGGTCGAATTCCAAAGTATCGTTCGTGCAATATATCATCCTTTGTAAGTTTTTCATCAGTTGAATATCCCCAATATTCTTTTCGAACTTTCTCATGTAGAAACTCCGCAAATGCTTCGGCCAGTCGATCAGCTAATATTTTTAACATTATTGCATCATAATCATTTCCTGCCTCTTTAAATTCTTTCACCCATTTTTCTGCTCCCAAACCTGCTGTTACAGCAAATAATCCTATATAATCCTTTCGATTTTCAGGTTTCGGAATAATAAAATCAGATAAGCAAAGATTAGGTTCGTTTTCGTTTTTTATCCTCTGATTTCTTATAAAAGAAAAATGCTCTATTTCCTCTTTTCCATTATATAAAACAATATCATCAGATCTGGAATTCGCAGGATAAAACCCAAAAGCACCATTTGCCTTTAACATGTTTTTTTGAACAATAAGCTCAAGCATTTCCTGTGCATCGTCGAAAAGTTTTTTTGCCTCAATTCCTTTTACAGGATCATCGAAAATTTTGGGATAACGCCCTGGAATATCCCATTGATGAAAAAAGAATGTCCAATCTATGTATTTTACAAGCTGTTTTATTGGATAATTCTCTAATACTTTCGAACCAAAAAATGCAGGTCGTTTAGCTTCGTATTCTGACCAATCAATTTTCAATTTATTTTTTCGTGCCTCTTCCAGAGTCAGGTATTTAGCTCCCGATTTGGTTTTCTCATATTTTTCAATCGATTTTTGATACTCTTCTTCCAATCCCTTCAAAAAACTTTCCTTTAATCTATCTGATAATAAATTATTTACAATATTTACACTTCTGGATGCATCTTTCACATAAACAACCGGAGCTGAATATTCTGGTGCAATTCTTAAGGCTGTATGAATTTTCGAAGTGGTTGCTCCACCAATTAATAATGGTATTTTTAAATTATTTCGTTCTAATTCCTTTGCAACATGAATCATTTCGTCGAGCGACGGTGTAATCAATCCGCTTAAACCTATGATGTCTACCTTTTCTTTAATTGCTGTTTCAATAATTTTTTCGGAAGGAACCATTACTCCCAAATCAATAATTTCATAATTATTACACGACAATATTACGCTTACAATGTTTTTACCTATATCGTGTACATCGCCTTTTACAGTTGCAATTAATATTTTCCCTCTTGTTGAAAGATCGCCGCTTAACTTCTTTTCTTCCTCAATGTAAGGCAATAAATGAGAAACTGCTTTTTTCATTACTCGAGCACTTTTCACCACCTGTGGTAAAAACATTTTTCCCGATCCAAAAAGCTCTCCAACCTTACTCATTCCATCCATTAACGGACCTTCAATAACATCTAATGTTACATTATAGTTTTTTCGTATTTCTTCCGCATCATGTTCAATAAAATCAAGATTCCCCTTTATTAAAGCATAATTTATTCTATCGCCAACAGGTTTCTTTCTCCATTCATCAAAAGTCTCTACTTCTTTTCCTTTAGAACTGATGTTTTCAGCAAAAACAAGTAATCTTTGAGTTGCGTCAACTCTTCTATTTAAAACCAAATCTTCGGTAAGCTGCAATAAATCTTTTGGAATATCATCGTAAATCTCGAGCATCGCAGGGTTAACAATTCCCATATCGAGACCAGCTTTAATAGCATGATATAAGAATACCGAATGAATCGCTTCACGAACCCGATTATTTCCACGGAACGAAAACGACAAGTTACTTATTCCACCACTGGTTTTTGCCAATGGAAGATTTTCTTTAATCCATTTCACAGCCTTAATAAAATCAACCGCATAATTATTATGTTCCTGCAATCCTGTTCCGATGGCTAAAATATTGGAATCAAAAATGATATCTTCAGGAGGAAAATCTGTTTTTTCGATTAATATTTTATAAGATCGCTCTGCAATTTCAATTTTTCGTTCATATGTATCAGCCTGCCCATGCTCATCAAAAAGCATTACAATAGCTGCCGAACCATATGCATGAATCTTTTTTGCTTTTTCGATAAAATCTTGTTCACCTTCTTTTAAACTAATAGAGTTTACAATGGATTTTCCCTGCAAACACTTTAATCCAGCTTCTATTACTGACCATTTTGAGGAATCTACCATTATTGGAACCTTAGCAATATCCGGTTCTGATGCAATTAAGTGTAGAAACTCAGGCAATACTTTTTCTGCATCAATCATCGCATCATCCATTGACACATCAATTATTTGCGCACCATTAATAACCTGATGCCGAGCAACATTCAGAGCTGCTTCAAAATTTTCGTCACGAATAAGCTGAGCAAATTTTTTAGAACCAGAAACATTTGTACGTTCACCAATATTTACAAAATTTCGTCCTTCACAAATAACTACAGATTCCAATCCTGACAATTGAGTTCGGCATTTTATTTCAGGTAATTTTCGAGGTTTATACTTTGCCGCAACTTTTGCAATTTCCTTAATATGTTCAGCTTTAGTGCCACAACAACCGCCAACAATATTGACAAATCCATTTTGAAGGAAATCATCAATCAATCCAGCCATTTCCTTTGCTGACTGATTATATTTACCAAATAAATCGGGTAATCCGGCATTAGGATGAACACTCACATTGAATTTTGCTTTGGAAGATAATTCTTCAATAAAAGGACGCAAACGTTTTGCTCCAAAAGCACAATTTAACCCAATACTCAATAAATCGACATGCGAAACAGAATTATAAAAAGCATCGATAACCTGACCTGACAGTAAACGCCCGCTATTATCAACAGTTCCCGAAACCATAACAGGAACAATAATTCCACGACTTTCTGCAATTTCATTAATTGCAAACAAGGCTGCTTTAGCATTCATTGTGTCAAAAATGGTTTCGATCAATAATATATCTGCACCGCCATCCAAAAGTCCTTTTGCTTGTGTTGAATAAGCTTCTTTTAACTCTTCGAAAAAAACATTCCTGAATCCCGGACGATTTACATCTGGTGAAAGTGAAGCTGTTCTGTTGGTTGGTCCCATTGAACCAACAACATAATGTGAATGTCCATCTTTCCTTCCAAATTTTTCAATTGCTTGGCGAGCTATTTTTGCAGATTCCAGATTTAACTCATAAGCTATTTCTTCTAATCCATAATCCGATAATGAAATGGCATTTGCATTAAATGTATTTGTTTCAATTAAGTCTGCTCCTGCCTCAAGATATGATTGATGAATTTCACAAATAACTTTAGGTTGTGTTATAGAAAGTATATCATGATTCCCTTTTATCGGTTTCTCAATATCTTTAAATCGTTCGCCACGATATGCTGCTTCGTCTAATTTATATGATTGAATCATTGTACCCATTGCTCCATCAAGTACAAAAATTCGTTCTTTTAATTCTGATTTTAGTTTTTCTAATAGGTTCATTCGATTTTGTTTTTTAAGATTCCGGTTCCGATAAATATCGGACCGGAATGACCCATGAACGAAATATAAATTTACACAATACTGTGTATTAAAGTCAAATTATACCAAAGTTAATATGTTATTAGTAAATAAACATTTTTACTTTGGCTAATGCCGATGAAAAATATATTTTGAATAATTGAGCTTGCGAAAATTGTTCAATTACATACTTTCAATCGGTATTAATTTCTGATATAAGCCAAAAAGACATCAAGTTTTGGTAAAATCGATCTTATTTTTAACAAATTATCCAATTTAATTTTACCTACAACGTAATTATGATCAGGGCCAGAGTATTTTTCAGAAATATTCTCAAACTCAAAATGACTAAAATCAACTATATTTTTATATCTCAGATAGATTTCAATCTCATGATTTGTTCTATATTCTAACTTTTTAAAATATTTCTGTTTTTTATACTCGTATTTATAATTGTGTGATCGTGCTGTAATATCAGATAACACAGCAGAACCTGTAGGATAACCTCCAGCTCCCTTTCCAAACATAAATTGTTTATCGTAAAACTCACCCTGAATAACTACACCATTATACTCATCTTCAACATTATAGATATACTTATCTGGACGAACTAATCGAGGAATTACAAACATGGTAAACGATTCATCATCCAGTTTAATTAACTGAGCAACCAGTTTAGTTTTAAAGTTTTTTTCGCGTGCAAATTGTATATCACCATCCTGAATATTAGAAATTCCGTAATTAAAAACCTGATCGGGTAATACAAATGTTCCTAAGGCATGTGTTGCGATAATTATTAACTTATACAAAGAATCGAAACCATCAACATCAAGAGATGGATTACTTTCTGCAAAACCCAAATCTTGTGCTTGTTTCAATGCCGTTTCGTAAGCTAAACCTTCGTTAAAAATCTTAGAAAGAATATAGTTTGATGATCCATTTAAAATTCCTGTTACGGATTTTAACAAATCATTATCGTAATACTCTTCAATATTTCTGATTATAGGAATACTTCCACACGCAGAAGCATCGTACAATAAGGAAGCGTCCGTTTTTTCCTGAAGATCTATCAATTCATCTAAATGATGAGCCAACATTTTTTTATTTCCAGAAACTACACTTTTATGATTTTGCAAGCATCGCTTTACAATATCGTAAGCTTCTTCAGCATCATCAATCAATTCAACAACCAAATTAATATCTCTATCGTCGATGATATCTTCCTTATTAAAAGTAAACTGATTTTCAGCTAAAGACCGTTTTTTATCTTTTTGCTTAACGCAAATTTTACTAACACCAGCATCAACTGTTTTGCTGTGTTTAAGTACATGGTAAAGACTCTCGCCTACAACACCGTAACCAAAAAGTCCAATATTTATTTTTTGATTCATTTTTATCTATTTATAAATTCGTTAGTGATTCTTTTAATTGTTCTGTTTCAATTAAAAACCCATCATGACCATAAAGTGAGTCAATTTCAATGAATTTTGAATTTGGGATGTGCCTTTGAATTTCCTTAATTTCATCAGGAAAAAACAAAATATCGGAAGATATTGCTATTAGTAAAGATTTAGCTTTAATACTTGATAATGCTTTTGCAATGCCACCTCTGTTTCGTCCAACATTATGTGTATCGAACGATTTAGTGATAGAATAATACGAATAAGCATTAAATCTTTTTACTAATTTATCACCCTGATATTGCTGGTACGAAATTGCTCTGAAATTTTCTACTTTTTCCTTTTCAGGATCTTGCTGCGTTTTATTGTACGCTGCTGCATTTCGATAACTTAATAAAGCTATTGATCTTGCAGCTTTTAAACCTGACAAGCCAGCTGTTTCGTGGTTGCTTTTGAATGTAGGATCGGCATTAATCGCTAATCGCTGCGATTCGTTTATAGCAATATTCCATGGTGAAGCATATGCACCACTCACAATAAAAACCAAATTCTCAATCAAGGAAGGATTCATAATACTCCATTCCAATGCCTGAAAGCTGCCAACTGAGCCACCTGTTACCATAAAAATTTTTGAAATACCCAAATGTTCTCGTAACAATTCATGAGCATTTACCATATCTCTAATGGTTACTAATGGAAAATCGTGATAATATGGTTCGTTCGTTTTTGGATTTATTGATAAAGGACCTGTGGTACCATAACAAGAGCCTAATATATTTGCACATACAATAAAATATCTTGATGTGTCAAATAATAATCCATCTCCAACCATATTTGGCCACCAGTCAGCTACATCAGAGTTAGCAGTAAGTGCATGACAAACCCAAATTACATTATCTTTAGCTGCATTTAACTCACCAAAAGCATGATATGCAATTTGAATATCGTGCAAAGACAGCCCGTTCTCAAGCTTGAATTCTCCCTTGTGTTGAAATTGTAGTTGTGTCATAATAGTTTTTATTAAGCGGAAGCCGATAGATAATTAGATTTATTAATTATTGGGAGGATAATCAACTTCGTACAAATCTTAAATTATCCATGACTTTCCGCTTATTTTTTTCATATTTAGATATTTTTAGTCCAAACAATGTTTTAAAAAATGGTTTGTCATACTGAGCCTGTCGAAGTATCTCATTTTTTAAAACATAGATTCTTCACTTTGTTCAGAATGACAACTAAACTTTACGTTGCCAAAGGCAACTCATATTCATACTGATTTGCTTTTGTATTATTTACAATTTCAAATGCTTGTTCAAAGTCTGCGATAATATCATCAATATGTTCCAGACCAACAGAAACGCGCAATAAGCCTGGCGTTACTCCGGCTTGTAATTGCTCGTCTTGGGTTAATTGCTGATGCGTAGTTGCAGCAGGCAAAATAATTAGGGTTTTAGCATCTCCAACATTAGCCAAATGGCTAATTAGTTTTAAATTATCGACAAATTTTGTTGCCTTTTCAATTCCTCCTTTTATCTCAAAAGATAGTACTCCTCCAAAACCACACTTTAAATATTTTAATGCATTTTTATGATTCTTATCATCAGATAATCCTGGATAACTCACTTTTTCGACATTTGAATTTTTACTTAACCAATCTGCAAGTATTAATGCATTATCAACGTGTTTTTTAACTCGTAACGAAAGTGTTTCTAAACCTTGTAAAAGCAGAAAAGAATTAAAAGGACTAATTGCAGGTCCAAAATCACGTAAACCTTCGACTCTTGCTCTTATAATAAAAGCTAATTCACCAAATGTTTCTGAATAAACCAATCCATGATAACCTTCTGATGGTTCCGAAAACTGAGGGAATTTTCCATTTGCCCAATTATAATTTCCAGCATCGATAATAACTCCACCCATGCTTGTTCCGTGTCCGCCAATCCATTTGGTTGCCGATTCAACAACTATGTTTGCTCCATAATTAATTGGTTTGCAAAGAAATCCGCAGGCTCCAAATGTATTATCAACGATGAACGGAATATCGTACTTTTGAGCTAATTTCGAAACTGCGTTGAAATCAGGAACAGAAAATCCTGGATTTCCAATGGTTTCCAAATATATTGCTTTAGTGTTTTCATCGATTAAAGCTTCAAAATCGCCTGCTTGATCTGTTTTTGCAAAACGTGCATCAACTCCCAAATTTTTAAATGATATTTTAAATTGATTGTAAGAACCTCCATACAAATAAGGCGATGACACAAAATTATCACCTTGTTTTAAGATATTATTTAAAGCCACAAACTGTGCAGCATGACCTGATGCAACAACCAAAGCTGCTTTTCCATTTTCTAAAGCTGCAATACGTTTTTCTAAGACATCGGTTGTAGGATTCGTTAATCGTGTATAAATATTTCCTGTTTCTTTTAATGCAAATAAATTTGCACCATGTTCAGAATCTCGGAAATTATACGATGTGGTTTGATAAATTGGGACAGCTCGCGATCCTGTTACCGGATCAGGCTCTTGTCCTGCATGAATTTGTAATGTTTCGTATTTTAAGTTTTTCATAATTAACAATTTTACTTTTACCTATCTCACACTTCGACAAGCTCAGTGTGACATTACCTTTGTGTTATATAATCTTAATTATGTTGTCATGCTGAGTCTATCGAAGTATGAACAACATATTAATCAAATAATTCTTAGAGCTATTTTCGGAAAGACATTAATCAACTCTCCGACGAGCGCATGCACATAGGCAATAATGGCATTGTAAAATTGTTAAACCAAAAATGGTTGGCAATTACAAAATCCAATACGGAACAACTTTTACAAGAAAATTCTTTAATCATGATTTTTTGCGTTTAGTTTATAATTTCCCTCCTTAATTCCCGATAATTATCGGGACAGGAACTGGGTTAGGTATTGGCACCTTTACTCTTGTAGGAGTGGGTTGCCAGAGGTTCACAGAGCCTAATCTCTCCCCTCTTCTTTATAAATCAAACGACCTTTGGAAAGGATGTTTGAAATGATGCAACAAAGATAATGACAAATTTTTGAATTTTGCAAATTTGATTTTTAAAGCAGTCTTATTATATTATTAATCAACAAGTTGCTGTCGAAGCTTTAAAAATGTTATTCTTTTTCTTCGAGACCGATTTCGATTAGTTTTACCTTTTTATAATCGGCTGGAGGAATAAATGCTGAAGTTTCAATGTTTTCTTTTTCAAGATTAGTTACTTCTGAAATAGATTCGTAGCCACCGTAATAGCTAATTGATTTTAGTGGAAAGCCTTTTTTAGAAAACTCGATATACTTTTCATTATTCTGGTAAAAAGCAATTGTCTCGGCTTGACTTGTAAAATCACCAAAAACCTCGTAGAACTTTGTTATATTAAACTCTTCATGCGGTTTTTCACTTTCAGAAAGCCATGCTTCTTCTTTTACCGAACCATTTACTGTTATTGAATATTTATGTGCCATACGTCCGGCAACTCGCTCCTTTTCTCCTGTTTTTTCAATTTGCAAATCATAATCTTCAGGTTCTTCACCAGCAAATTTCGAAGGGTCATCTATACTTTCCATCATTCCCTGATACATTTTTCGTATCATTTCTTTTTGTTCCTCACGTGCATTCAGCAATTGCTCATCCATTGCTTGTTGCATAGCTGCCTTAATTTCTTTTTTATAATCAGCTACTTTCCCTGTCCAAAAAGTTTCTTTTGCAGGACTCATTACCGTTATGGTTTCTGTATTCAAATCGAACATAGTAACCATCTCAGCTTGCACCACTTTCATTATATTATTCTGTAGATAAACGGTTTCAATCAAGGCAGATTCAACTCCTTCGTCTGAATCGTAACTTCGCTGTGTTATAACCCAACCTGCATTTGCCTGAAGACTAATAAATAATGAAATTAAAGTTATAATAAGGATTTTTTGCTTTTTCATTTTATTCGATGTTTTCAATTCTACTTCTAAAAACATACCAAAGTTTTGTTTATTGTATGTTTCAACATCAAAATTAGTAATTAATTTTATAATTCGAAGGTACTTAGGGGCTTTTGTTTAAAAGATTTAGAATGTGAAAGATCTTGAATTTAAACAAAACCATCCTTCGACAAGCTCAGGATGACCATTGCTCAGAATGACATTGTTTAGGATAAAACAAAAAAATTATAAAAAGAAGTTGAAAAAATGAGATGCTTCGACATCCCGATAGCTATCGGGACAGCATGACAGACGTTTTTCAACTTTGATTATTTCAGAACAAAAAGAGATTCCTCCCGAAAGCTTTCGGGACGGGAATGACATTCTGGAAAATAAAAAAGCCCCTTGTGCATGAAGCAACAAAGGGCTGAATATATATTTAAGGTTCCTGCCTAACATGCCTAAGGCAGTTAAATCGGCAGACAAGGATGATTGAATTCTTACATCATACCTGGCATTCCGCCACCCATTCCACCTGCTGGCATTGGAGGCATTTCTTCTTCTTCCTCAACAATTACACATTCAGTAGTTAAGAACATTCCTGCAATTGAAGCTGCATTTTCGATAGCAACACGAGCAACTTTTGTAGGATCAATAACTCCTGATTCGTATAAATTTTCATACTGATTTGTACGCGCATTGTAACCGTAATCAGCTTTCCCTTCTCTTACTTTCTGAACGATAACTGATCCTTCGATACCTGCATTTTCAACAATCTGACGTAAAGGTTCTTCAATAGCTCTCTTAATGATTGCAACACCTGTTGTTTCATCTTCGTTTTCGCCTTTAAGTCCTTCAAGCTCTTTAATAGCTCTGATATAACCAACTCCGCCACCAGGAATAATTCCTTCTTCAACAGCTGCGCGAGTTGCACTTAATGCATCGTCAACACGGTCTTTCTTTTCTTTTAGCTCCATTTCGCTTGCTGCACCAACATAAATTACTGCAACACCACCTGATAATTTCGCTAAACGTTCTTGTAATTTTTCTTTATCATAATCAGAAGTTGAAGCTTCGATTTGAGATTTAATTTGATTTACACGAGCAGCGATATTTTCTTTAGCTCCATCACCATTAACGATGGTTGTATTTTCTTTGTCGGTAACAATTTTTTCGCAAGTACCTAACATCTCAAGAGTAGCTCCTTCTAATGTTAAACCTTTCTCTTCAGTTATTACAGTACCACCAGTTAAAATTGCGATATCTTCTAACATTTCTTTTCTTCTATCACCAAAACCAGGAGCTTTAACAGCAGCAACTTTTAATGAACCACGAATTTTATTAACTACTAAAGTAGCTAAAGCTTCGCCTTCAATATCTTCAGCAATAATCATTAATCCTTTACCACTTTGAACGGCTGGCTCAAGAATCGGCATAAGATCTTTCATTGTAGAAATCTTCTTATCAGTTAGAAGAATATAAGGTTGCTCCATTACTGCTTCCATTTTATCAGTATCGGTAACAAAATATGGAGAAATATATCCACGATCAAACTGCATACCTTCTACAGTTTTTAATTCGTCTTCAGTACCTTTTGCTTCTTCAACAGTTATAACACCTTCTCTTCCGGCCGCTTTCATTGAATCAGCAATTAATTTTCCAATAACAGAATCGTTATTTGCAGAAATAGTTGCTACCTGCTCAATTTTATCATTCGATTCACCAACTTCATGTGATTGCTTTTTAAGACTCTCAACAACTTTAATAACTGCTTTATCAATACCACGTTTTAAATCCATTGGATTTGCACCAGCAGTAACATTTTTAATACCTACATTAATAATTGACTGAGCTAAAACTGTAGCAGTTGTAGTTCCATCACCAGCATCATCATTAGTTTTAGATGCTACCTCTTTTACCATTTGAGCACCTAAGTTTTCAAATTTGTCTGCTAATTCTATTTCTTTTGCTACAGTAACCCCATCTTTTGTTACCTGTGGAGCTCCAAATTTTTTCTCAATAACTACATTACGTCCTTTAGGACCTAAAGTAACCTTTACAGCGCTTGCTAACTGATCAATCCCTTTTTTAAGTTGATCTCTTGCGTCAATATCAAATTTTAATTCTCTTGCTGCCATATCTATTTATTTTTTATAATTTAATAACTGCGTAAATATCTGACTCTTTCATCATTAGATAATCAACCCCTTCAAAAGTAAGTTCAGTTCCACCATATTTTCCATACATTACAATATCGCCAATTTTTACAGTAGGTTGTACATCTTTTAAATCATCACTAACCGCAACCACTTTTCCTTGCTGTGGTTTTTCCTTTGCTGAATCAGGAATAATTATTCCGCTAGCCGTTTTTTCTTCTACTTTGTTAGGCTCAACAAGTACTCTATTATCTGTACCTGCAATTGGTCTAATTTTTAATTCTGACATTTTCTTAATATTTAAAGTTTATATAAATTTTATATTTATGATTAGCTGTTCTTCACAATTTATGCCAAACAGTTTTGCACAAAAAAAGTGTCAGTCTTTCTGTCAGACTGACACTTCAATACTTTTAAAGTAAAGTTTTCTTAATTACCGTCTTCTGTTTCTTCAGGTTGATCTGTATCGGGAACAGATGTAGGAAACTGAGGCATTTGAGTTGGATCAACTGCATTATTAACTTCCTGCTCAATTATAGATCTTTCTTCTACGGTACCTTTTGGTATTGTCGCGGATGCTACAACGCTAAGAACTACTATACTAATAGCTAATGTCCAGGTTGCTTTTTCTAGAAAATCTGCAGTTTTTCTAACACCCATAACTTGATTAGAACCTGAAAAATTAGATGCTAATCCACCTCCTTTTGAGTTTTGAACTAATACAATTAATGTTAGTAATATACTCGCGATAATGATTAAAACTGAAATTAATGCGTACATATCAATGATTTTACTGTTTGTTTATTTTATCTTCTAATATCTTAATTTGACTCGCAAAGTAAGTATTTTTTTCCGGATATTTCAAACTTAATTTTTCATAAGATTGAATTGCCTTTTCAAATAAGCCTTGCTTAATATAAACTTTAACTAAAGTTTCAGAAAGTAAGTCTAAGTTTTCTATAACACTTTCATGCGAAATATCTTCAATTTCTTCTTTTATTTCCTTTGGTTCAATTCGAGGATTCTTCTTTACAAATTTTGAAATTAAATCATCTTCACTTGTACCAGCATCAACATCATGGTATGAATTAATATCAAAATGCTCAATAGACTTTGCTTTTTCTTTAGATTCTGCTTTCTCAACACTCTCTGATTCTATTAACTCAAAAGCATCTTCATTTTTCTGCTTTTCAACTAATTTTTTCTCTGGCTTTGGTATTTTAACCTCATCTATTTGCAAGATATCTCGTTTTTTCTTCCGTAGCTTTTTAATATCATCAGGATCGGCATCAATAGTAATAATTTGATTTTTACCATTCCGTTCCTCTTCCATAAAATAAATTTCAGAAGAATACTCGAGTTTATCATCCTCTTTTATTACAGAAAATTCTAATTGACTTGAGATGGTTTCAGAAATATTTTCTCCCATCCCCTCAATGCTGTCATTTATTTTACGTTTTACGTTTTTGTTTTTTAAAAGCTCTGGTTGCTTTGAGTTTTTTTCTTCCGGAATTTCTGTTTTTTCTCTCTCTATGAACTCTGTCTTCTTAGGCTTATTCTCCTCAGCCTTTTTCTCTGGTTTATATTCGGTATTCAGAAATTTAAACAATTGGTCACGATCGGTAATAAATACCGATGATTCTGAAAGTTGTTTCTGAAACTCCTCACTCTTCTGATCTTTTAGACTTTTAAGAAGTAATATATGTGCAATTTGAAAAAATGGATTTTCTTTAATCAATTCCTTAAAATGATTCGTATCCGCATTGACCAATAATCCGGGAGCTTCAATATATTTTATTATATCTGTACTTTCCATTTGAAATTACTTACCAATTAACTACAGATTTATTAAAAATATCTTCTATTATTTTCTCTACAATTTCTTCAACTAAATCCTGTTCAACAGATGTTAGATCCTTATCACTATCATAATCTGCAAACTGAGTAAAATTTGAGTCGAAATTAAATTCAGGTTCAACTTCATTCGTAAATTTAACATGTACAATTATGGTAAGTCTGTTTTGAGCGGCAGTTTCGTCACCTGTTATAGCCATTGGTTTTGTAAAATACCTTGTAATCTCACCTTCGAAATTCAAATCTCCCATTTCATTAACAACTGTAAGACTAGTTTGGGATTTAAACTTATCTTTTAGCTCATCTGTTATATATTGTTCCAAGTTTGCAACACCTAAAGGAGATCTGTTAACAAAGTGCTGAACAGATACCGTTTTTACATCAGGGGCAATTGATGCTCCTGATAGTGTATAGCTAACAGAGCACGATTGATTTGCCAATATATATATAATTAATAAAAATGCAATTCTTTTCATTTCTGATTTTTAAATATCGTATTCCTTAATTTTTCTGTACAAAGTTCGTTCAGATATTCCCAATTCCTGTGCAGCATATTTTCTTTTCCCATTGTGTTTGTCAAGTGCTTTTCGAATCAGCTCAATTTCTTTATCTTCTAAAGAAAGTGATTCCTCAACAAATTCCTCTGTATCTTCAATATCTGTATCCTCTATTTTATTAGTTGTCGGAGACTCCATGTTTCCTGCATTTATAAAAGAAGGTGAAGACTGATCAAGATTCTGTATTAAGTGATTTGCATTTTTTATCTGATCTGAATCAGCTCCTTTATCAATAATTTCATGAACGAGTTTTTTCAGATTATTTAAATCCCCTTTCATATCAAATAAAAACTTGTAAAGAATTTCCCGCTCAGTAGTAAAAGTTTTTTCATCAACAAGATCATTCTTGTATATTGCTGGTAATTTATTAGGATAATAATCTGGCAAATATTTCTTTAAAACATCTGCTATAATTATTCTTTCTTGTTCAATTACAGAAAGTTGTTCAGTAATATTTTTAAGCTGACGAACATTTCCCGGCCACTCATAATCACTTAATATTCTTCTGGCTTCTTCGCCAAGACTTATAGGAGGCATTCGGTATCTATCTGCAAAATCAGTCGCGAACTTTCTGAACAACAAGTATATATCTCCTCCTCGTTCTTTTAATGGAGGAATATCTATAGGAACCGTATTTAAACGATAATAAAGGTCTTCTCTGAATTTATTTTCTTCTATTAACCTTACCAGATCAACATTTGTAGCAGCAATTACCCGAACATTTGTTTTTTGAGGCTTTGAAGATCCAACCCTTAAAAACTCACCTGATTCAAGAACTCTTAATAATCGTACCTGTGTTGATAATGGAAGCTCTGCAACCTCATCCAAAAATATAGTTCCGTTATCAGCTACTTCAAAATAACCTTTTCGGCTATCATGTGCTCCAGTAAACGAACCTTTTTCATGTCCAAAAAGCTCTGAATCAATAGTTCCGTCAGGAATAGCACCACAGTTAACAGGAATATACTTTCCGTGCTTACGAGAACTATAATTATGTATTATTTGAGGGAAAGATTCTTTTCCGGTTCCACTTTCTCCGGTAATTAATACCGAAAGATCTGTTGGTGCAACTTGAAAAGCCACATCTATAGCTCTATTTAGCCCAAATGAATTACCAATTATTCCAAATCTTTGTTTTATTTTCTGAACATCCATTAAAACTCAGTTTTTAAATCATAAAAAGGTTTTCAAAAGATCTGACAAAATTACAATTTTATATTTGTAATCCCGTTTTTTTAACAAGATTTAAGATTTTTTTGCTGTCATTAAGGCAGATTAAAAGTTTCAAGTTTAAGGTTTCAAGTTACAAGTTAAATGTTGTATTTTTGGTTCAACTCAAATTATTTGAATATGAATTTTGTTGGTATTATTCCTTCCAGATATGCATCTTCCCGTTTCCCTGGGAAACCTCTTGCTTTAATTAATGGCAAAACTATGATTCAGCGAGTTTATGAGCAGGCAAAACAGGCACTGGAGCATGTATATGTTGCTACCGACGATGAAAGAATTGAAAATGAGGTAAAAAAATTCGGAGGGAGAGTTGTAATTACATCTGCAAATCATGAAAGCGGTACCGATCGACTTGCTGAAGCTATTGTTATTATTGAAAAGAAAAACGGAATTAAGTTTGATGTTGTAGTAAACATTCAAGGAGATGAACCTTTTATTCAACCAGAACAAATTGAGCAAATTAAATCCTGTTTTGAAGATTCTAAAACAGAAATTGCAACACTTATAAAAGAAATTGATAATTCTGAAGATATATTTGATGCAAATAAACCAAAAGTGATTTTGGATAAAAATATGAATGCAATTTGTTTTAGTCGATCACCAATTCCTTATTTAAGAAATATCGATAAATCAGAATGGCATCTCAAACACAAATTCTACAGGCATATTGGAATGTATGCATATAAAACAACAACACTTCAGAATCTTACTAAAATACCACAATCTTCACTTGAGCTTGCTGAATCTTTAGAGCAAATGCGTTGGATCGAAAATGGTTACAAAATTAAAGTTAAAGAGACTCCTTTTGATTCAAAAGGAATTGACACGCCAGAAGATTTGGAAAGATTAAACACAAATAAGTGATAAAAAACAAAACCTGCCCTAATAAAATTTTTATCAACATTTTATAGCCGCTCATAAAAATCTATTGTGAGTTCAAAAAAGAAATAGTATTTTCATGTCAATTTATTAAACTCAAAAGCTATAATATGGAAGTTAAAGGTACCGCGGTAAAATCAATAAAAGAATATGTTGAGAGTAGATTTAATCCAAAATATAATGAGTGGATAAATTCTATGCCTGAATCATCTCAGAAGATAATGAAGGATGCAATTTTTGCTAACAACTGGTATCCAATGAAAGATGGAGCTGTTGAGCCTACTTTAGCTATTGCAAAAATGTTTTATAATAACGATAAAGAAAAAGCTGCACTGGAAGCAGGGCGATTCAGTGCAGAACAAGGTTTAAAAGGAGTTTATAAGATTTTTGTAAGAATTGCATCGCCAAATTATTTAATGCAAAGAGCTAGAAGAGTTTTTACATCATATTATAGTCCTTCTGAAATTTCTGTTGCAAATAGTCATGATAAGGGGTTGACTTTACACATTACCAAATTTCCTAATCCTGAAGAAGTTATTGAATACAGAATTGCTGGATGGTGCGAAAAAGCATTGGAATTTACAAATTGCAAAAATGTTAAAGCAAATATTACACAATCGCTTGCAAAAGGAGATGAGTTAACGGAAATTGTAATTACCTGGAATTAAAAATACCTTGATTTAATTATAAATTGTTGTAGAAATAATCTAATTCACTTTTAAAATTCAAATAACTATATCTTTCAGACAATTTATTGATCTTAGCTACTTGATTTTGAATAAATTTCTTATGACTTTTCGTATCAGGATTAAGTGGGCGATGATTTTTTGCTTGTATAATTTGACTCACTTCTTTTATTATTTCACTGGTTTCTTTCCCAAAATAGGTTTTTGAAAACTGATCCCAGATATAGTCAATAGCCACACCAGAAGGATGCAACATATCATCAGCATAAAAACGATAATCGCGCAGATCGTCCATCATTATTTCATAAGCAGGAAAATATTCTACATTATCGAATATCTTAATTAATTGATTTATGGCTAATATTAAAGTTGATTTGCTTAATTGATTTTGTACTGCACCATCTTTCCAATGTCGAACCGGACTTACGGTAAAAATTATTTTTAAATCAGGATTTAGATCTTCTACTCTGTTTAATAATTTCGCCCATTGCACGAAAATATCTTCAACAGTTAATTTTCTGCGTTCAAATTCATTGGCTGGAATCTTATGACAATTCGATACAATATTTCCGGTTTTTATGTATTGATAAGTCCATGCTGTTCCGAATGTAATAATTAAATAATTAGCTGTTTGTAGTTGTTTTCTGGCGAAATTAACCGACTTGTTTATTTTATCTAAACACTTTTCCTTATTTTCATTAGAGAATTCTGTATCATGATAAAAACTTAACCATTGATCATTAAAAAAATGCAAGTCGTTTTCATTAAAATCTCTATTATCTAATAAAATTTCTAAACCACTACGAACTGAAGATGGATTATACAAAACTCCAAAAGGATTAACAATTGTCGGAAATTTCAATTTCTCCATTCTGTCACCAATATTCTCGGCAAAACACGAGCCCATAAACAAAACAGGTGTATTATAACTTATTTTGTTTTTAGACGGTTCTGGTTCTATTATTGTTCTATATTGTGCCATTGTTAAGGCTTTGAGGTTTATATCTAAAGCTTACTGTCTAACCAATTAACAATAAAATCAAAAATATCGTCATTCTCTATTTCGTTATGCAATTCATGATATAAGCCTTCCCACTCTTTATATATTATATCTTTTCCTTGTTTTTTAGCTTTTTCATAAAATTCCTTACTTGCTTTATAAGATGTAATATTATCTCCAGTTCCATGCTGAATTAATACAGGTAAATTAATTTTATCAGTATATTCAATAACCTTTCGACCAGCGCTTACAATTTCATAAAACATTCTTGCAGAGATTCTTCCATGAACTAAAGGGTCTTTAATGTATTCATCAACAATTTCTTGATCATGAGAGATCCCTTTTACGTCTAAATTTGAATTTTGAGTAAACTTAGGATAAACTTTATTCATAATTCTTGCAAAAAAAAGCATTAATGCAGAAGGACTAAAAGTAAGTTTAAACCATGGCGATGATAAAACCGCACCTCTAAAATCAACTTCTCTTTTCAGTATATAGTTTGCTACAATATTTCCTCCCATACTATGCCCATAAATAAACTGTGGCAAGTCCGGATTAATTTTTTTAGATTCCTTAACTAAAACATCAACATCATTTAAGAATTCATCAAACTCACGAATATGCCCTCGTTTTCCATCTGACTTTCCATGACCTCGATTATCAATAGCATGTACAATAAACCCTTTTTCTGTAAAACGATTTGCCCAATGATCATAACGTTCGCTATATTCTCCAAAGCCATGTACTAAATTAATAATCGCTTTTGGAGTTTCTTTTGGTTCCCAAACGTAACCAGAAAGTTTCATCCGATCAAACGAGGCATATAATGTTGATTTGTAATTCATATTTTAATAGCTTCGTAAATAAATCAGATCAAATTTAGTGATATTATGCAAGAAATCATACAGATATCAACTGATAAACACAATGGCTTATATGATATTACAAATCGTGTAAAAGAAGCGGTATCCAAATCTAAAATACAAAGTGGAATAGTTACAATTTATGCTCAAGGAGCAACTGCAGCCATTATGATACAAGAAAACTGGGACGATTCAGTTCAAAATGATGTTGTAACATTATTAAGAAAATTAATTCCTTCAGGAATTTGGGAACACGATGCTCAGGATAATAATGGTGATGCGCATTTAAAAGCTGGCATTGTTGGACCCAGCGAAACAGTTCCTATTATTAATGGAGATTTGGGATTATCGACCTGGCAAAATATATTCTTATGTGAATTTGATGGTCCAAGAAGTAAAAGGAATATTGTAATTTCAATTTTGAGTGATTAATTTTATACTTAACAAGCTGAACAATTTAAATTATAGCTTGTATTAAATCATAATAAATTTTAATTTTTGATTTAAACTTTAATACGTAAAAAAAGCACGGAAATATTTAATAAATTTTCCGTGCCTTATATTAGAAATATTACAAACACTTTTAAAACCTTATTCCAATGCGTATTCCAGAAGTTGCATTTAGACCAAAATTATAATTTGTTGAAGCTTTTTGAGTTATAGTTCCTGCAACTGTAACTTCCTTATCTTTATTATATAAAAATCCAGGTGCAAATTCTGCTCCGACATATAAATTCTCAAAAATATAATAATCAAACCCGGCAACAATATTAAAACCAAAACCTATATATCCACCATTTAGATTTTCTGATTCTGTTGTTGTTGTACCGACTTTTGTCTCAATTTTTGTTGAATAGGTAGTGAATGGTATTTCACCTCCTACATAAACGGTAAATTTATCACCGCCAAAATGTTTCTCTATCCCTGGTGCAATTGAAAAAAGAGAACTTGAGGTTTTTGTATAATCATCGGTTGCAGGATTTGGATAGTTTTTATCACCTCCAAAGCCTAAACCAATACCAACACGAACAG
Organism: Bacteroidales bacterium; assembly: GCA_030637515.1. Classification (GTDB taxonomy): domain Bacteria; phylum Bacteroidota; class Bacteroidia; order Bacteroidales; family UBA12077; genus UBA12077. The sequence goes on along the minus strand of DAOWGM010000169.1, from coordinate 29,946 downwards.
ATAGGTCCGATACAATAAAATATCGTCCTTTTATATATGGCATTTCAAACATTGATCCTGCTGAAGCATCAAATATAGCAGCCGGATCAAAATTAAAATCAAAAGCAAATTTACCTTTACTTTCCTGCGCATTAAGTTTTGTCAAACCAATTGCACAAATAAATAAAATAAAAACAATCTTTTTCATAAAATAAATTTTTAGTTACTGTTTAAAGGTATTACTAAAATTCTTTCTTGTCAAACAAAATCAATTATTTCTTAAACGCCTCCATCCTCTATAAAGAATCTAAAAAACTTATGTTTCTTTTCAGTCCTTCAAACTTCGTTCGTTCAATTGGTGTATTTTTAAAGAGTTTTTTGAAAGTTGGTTTTTCCAACTTTCTCCATTCTTCTGTTGTCAAATTCCTCAATTCATCAGAAATTTTAAAGGCTCTTTCGTTATGTGGTTTTAATTTTGAATTCCACGGACAAACATCTTGGCAAATATCACAACCAAAAATCCAATTGTTCCATTTTCCTTTTAAATTTTCAGGCAAGTCACCTTTCTTTTCGATAGTTAAATATGATATACATTTTCTTGCGTCTAATTCATATGGACTTATAGCATTGGTTGGACAAGCATCAATGCATTTTGTACAATTTCCACAATAATCTTTTATGGACTGATCATAATCCAATTCAAGATCAATAATTAATTCCCCAATAAAAACGAATGAACCAAAGTCTCTTGAAATCAGATTTGTATTTTTTCCAATCCATCCCAAACCAGATTTAGAGGCCCAAACTTTATCCATAACAGGAGCTGAATCAACAAATACACGACCATCTATCTCTCCTATTTCATTGTTTATAAATTCAAATAAAGAATTCAGTTTTTCTTTTACAACATAATGATAATCTTTACCATATGCGTACTTCGAAACTTTATAAGTATTATCCGTCTGTTGCTCTTTGGGATAGTAGTTTAATAAAACTGATATAACTGATTTTGCACCTTCAACTAATTTTCGTGGATCGGTTCTTTTCTCAAAATGATTTTCCATGTATTGCATTTCGCCATGAAAACCATTATCCAACCATTCTTTTAAATATAGAGATTCTTCTTCGAGAAAATCAGCTTTAGAAACACCAATAGCAGAAAAACCAAGTTCCAATGCCTTGCTTTTAATTAATCTGCTTATTTGAGATTTGTTTTTCATTGTATAAAAGCTTCAAGCGAAAAGCTATATGCTTCATGCTTCATGAGCGTTTTAATTTACTCATAAACCCAGAGAGCATTTTCTGAATTGTTTTTGCTTCTTCAATGAGTTTTGTTAATTCAATTGAATTTGCAATTTCTAACTTATTTGCAATTATTAACTGTGTTTCCAACTCAAAAACTGAACCTAAGGCTATCTCTAAAAAACGAAAATAATCTTTTTCACTAAATCTACTGCTTCCTTCTGCAATATTAGAAGGAATTGAAACAGCAGATCTGGTGATCTGACTTATCAAACCATATTTCTCTTCGATTGGAAAATCTTTAGATATTTTATAAACTGAAGCAACTAACTCAATACTTCTTTGCCACACATTTAGCTTTTTAAAATCTTTCATGCATTATATTTTAGCATAAAACTAAATATAAAACACAATGTTTCAAAATCCGTGAAGCTTGAAGCAAGCCACTTGCAGCAAAACAATTAAATTATTCCAGTCTTATAAATTTGGTAATCTTTAAAAGATACTATAGTAGTCCCAAATCAAGCATCGCTTCTTCGCTCATAAGGCTTTTATCCCAAGGCGGGTCGAAAACAAGATTAACTTTTGCCGACTTAACGCCTTCAATAGCATTTGTTTTTTCGTGAACTTCTCCTAATAGTTGGTCTGCCATAGGACAGTTTGGAGCTGTTAAAGTCATTTTTACTTCAACATTTTTATCGTCGTCCACATCAATGGCATAGATTAGTCCAAGATCGTATATATTTACCGGTATCTCAGGATCGAAAATTTCTTTAAGTGTTTTTACAATTTCAGCTTCTAAAGCCATATAATCATTTTGTTCCATAACACTCCCTCCTTAATTTCCCATTTTGGCATTATAAGCCATTGCATACAATTTCATTTGCTTTACCATTGCTAATAAACCATTCGAACGTGTCGGTGACAAATTCTGTTGTAATCCGATTTTATCCAAGAAATACAGTTCGTTGTTTAAAATATCTGTAGGTTTCTGATTATTAAGCACACGAACTAAAAGTGCTGCGATTCCTTTGGTAATAATAGCATCGCTATCGGCATAAAACTTTATGGCATCACCGTCCATTTCGGCAAAAAGCCAAACTTTCGATTGACAACCTTCAATTAAGTATTGCTGTGTTTTATACTTCGGATCTATATCAGGCAAATCTTTACTTAACTCAATTAAGTAATTGTATTTATCCATCCAGTCGTCAAATACTGAAAACTCCTCTATTATTTCGTCTTGTTGTTCGTTTAATGTCATCTTCTACAAAAACTTTATATTCCTTTAACAGTCATACTTCGATAAACTCAGCATGACATTATATTTTAAGAATTTGTCACACTGTCCCGATATTTATCGGGATGTCAAAGTGTGAACAACTATATTTACAAAATTAGCTAAACATTTGCTTAACAGTTAAAATTGCTTCGTACAATTTATCAATTTCTTCTTTTGTATTATAAAACGAAAATGAAGCACGAATTGTACCTTCAACATTCAAGCTATCCATTAATGGTTCAGCACAATGATGACCAGTACGAACTGCTATTCCCATTTTATCAATTACCATTCCTGCATCATAATGATGAATATTGTCCAGATTAAAAGAAATAACGCTTACTTTATTTTCAGCTGTTCCAATAATTCTTAAACCTTCAATAGATCCAAGCTTTTCGGTTCCATACTCTAACAATTCTTTTTCGTAAGCTGCAATATTTTCTAATCCTAATTCTTGAATATAATTTATTGCTGTAGCCAATGCAATAGCAGAAACATAATTTGGTGTCCCTGCTTCAAATTTAAATGGTAATTCGTTAAAAGTAGTTTTCTCAAACGTTACTTTCTTAATCATTTCTCCACCAGTCATATATGGTGGCATTTCATTCAACCACTTTTCTTTTCCATATAAAACACCTATCCCATTCGGACCATATACTTTATGTCCTGAAAAAACATAAAAATCACAATCCAAATCCTGAACATCTACTTCTCCATGCTGTACGCTTTGAGCTCCATCAATTAAAACAGGAATTTTATTTTGATGTGCAAGGTCAATTATCTTTTTAATATCATTAACTGTTCCTAATGCATTTGAAACTTGATTAACAGCAACAATTTTTGTTTTTGCTGAAATCAGTTTTTGATATTCATCTAATAACAATTCTCCTTTTTCGTTGATAGGAATAACTTTCAGGACAGCTTTTTTTCGTTCGCAAAGCATTTGCCAGGGAACAATATTCGCATGATGTTCAAGTGTTGAAATAATTATTTCGTCACCTTCATTAATATACTTTTCACCGAATGAAAACGCTATTGTATTTATAGATTCTGTTGTTCCACCTGTAAATATAACTTCATGATCGTGTTGAGCATTAATAAACTTCTGCACAACTTTTCTGGCGTCTTCATGTCTCTGAGTTAATTGCTCACTCAAATAATGTACTCCACGATGAATATTACTGTTTTCCTTTGAATAAATTTTAACTTCCTCATCAATAACAACCTGTGGTTTCTGGGTTGTTGCTCCATTATCGAAATAAACCAATGGCTTATTATAAATCTGTTGATTTAAAATTGGAAAATCGTTGCGTATTTTTTGAATATCTAAGCTCAAAGTAAAAAGTTTTAATATTAACAACAATGCATCTGGCATGAATTACATCTCGATAACTCACCACGTAGGCGTTTATCAACTAAATCCTGAATACGTTCCTGTAATGCCGGAACCTGAATTGTTTTAATTACGTCATTAGCAAAAGCATACATTAACAATAGTTTTGCTTCTTTTTTCTCAATTCCACGAGTCCTTAAATAAAACAATGCATCTTCGTCCAACTGTCCAACAGTTGCACCATGACTACATTTTACATCGTCTGCATAAATTTCTAACTGCGGTTTGGTTTTAATATCAACATCATCGGTTAACAGAATATTATTATTTGTTTGATATGCCTGTGTTTGCTGAGCATCTTTCCGAACCAACACTTTGCCGCTAAATGCACCCGTTGCATAATCATCTAAAACACCCTTAAATAATTGTTTACTTGTACAATTTGGATGTGCATGATCCATATAAATATAATTATCTATATGCTGCCCTTTGTCAGTAAAATAAAGTCCTGTTGTAGTATTCTCACAGCCTTCGCCATTTAACAATATATTTACATTATTCCGGATTAATCCTCCATGTAAAGAAATCGTATTTGCGTTTACACGGCTGTCCTTTTCCTGATTAAAATATAAATGCGAAACCTGTTTTGAACCATTATGTTCATTCTGCATTCTTGAATATTCCAAATCTGCATTTTGACCTACAAATATTTCAGTTACCGAATTTGTTAAAAAATTTGGTTTTGATAAAGTATGATCACATATTACTACCGATGCCTGACTATTTTCTTCGAGAATAAATAAATTTCTATGCTGAGTAAAACCTTCTTCTTCGTCCATTAAAATATTAATGATCTGAATAGGCTTTTCAATTACAACTCCTTTCGGAACATACATGAAAACACCATCTTTTACAAAAGCTGTATTTAATGCAACCAATCCTTCCTTTTCAGAATCGGCATATTTTGCAAAATGCTTCTTCACTAAATCCGGATATATTTCTGTTGCTTTTTGGAAGCTTCCAATCATAGCTCCTCCAGGCAATTCTGTCATTAAATTTTCTCGATCATAATACCAACCATTTAATAAAAGAATCACTTTTGTATTTAAATCAGGAACATCGCAGTTAAAAATATCTTTGATCTGAAATTGTATATTTTTTGGAGAAAAATAATTCTTATACCCATTCTCAAATTCTTTATTTAAGTCTGTGTATTTATAGTTTTCATTTTTCTTATCAGGAATACCTTGTGATTTAAATTGCTCAAAAGCCTTTTCACGAACTTCATTAATATAATCAGAAGAATCATTTTTCAATAATTCCAGATTTTTCTGGTATAGTTCTATGAAGTTTTCTTTTGTATCTACTTTAACAGTTTCTAAGCTCATAAGATTGCTTTTTAAAATCCGATTACAACTTCCAAGTCTTTAAACCTTAGAATCTTTCTTTAACCAATCATAACCCTTTTCTTCAAGTTCAAGAGCTAATTCTTTTCCTCCGGACTTAATTATTTTACCATTATACAGCACATGAACAAAATCAGGAACAATATAATCCAGTAGTCTTTGATAGTGTGTAATTACAATTGTTGCATTCTCCGAAGACTTTAATTTATTAACTCCGTTTGCAACAACTCTTAATGCATCAATATCCAATCCAGAATCTGTTTCATCCAGAATTGATAATTTTGGCTCTAACATTGCCATTTGAAAAATTTCATTTCTTTTCTTCTCACCACCAGAAAAACCTTCATTAACTGATCTGTTTGCCAATGCTGCATCAAGCTCAACAAGTTCTTTCTTTTCACGCATTATTTTCAAGAAATCTGACGATGATAATGGTTCTAAATCCTTATGTTTTCGTTGTTCATTAACAGCAGTTTTCATAAAGTTGACCATGCTAACCCCAGGAATCTCAATTGGATATTGAAATCCAAGGAAAATCCCTTCACTTGCGCGTACTTCAGGAGTTTTCTCTAAAAGATCTTCACCAAGGTATGTAACCTTTCCTTCTGTAACTTCAAACATTTCTCTTCCAGCCAAAACGGATGCCAATGTACTTTTCCCGGAACCATTTGGTCCCATAATTGCATGAACCTCACCAGCTTTTACCTCAAGATTAATTCCTTTCAGGATTTCTTTACCTTCAATATTTGCGTGTAAATTTTTTATTGATAACATGTTTCCTTATATTTTGTCAATAGCTTTAAGCTACAAGCTGTAGGCTATAGGTTCATATTTTAAATTCTTAATTTCTAATTCTTAATTCATAATTAAATTAACCCACACTACCCTCTAAGCTTATTTGCAAAAGTTTTTGTGCTTCTACTGCAAATTCCATTGGTAGTTTATTTAAAACTTCTTTAGCATAACCATTTACTATTAAACCAATTGCATCTTCGGTTTTTATACCACGTTGGTTACAATAAAATATCTGATCTTCTCCAATTTTTGAAGTTGTTGCTTCGTGCTCAACAATCGAATCTTTATTATCCACTTCGATATAAGGGAATGTATGTGCACCACATTTATCACCTAAAAGCAAACTATCGCACTGAGAAAAGTTTCGTGCATTTTTTGCATTCTTTACAACCTTAACTAATCCACGATAACTATTTTGACTAAATCCTGCAGAAATACCTTTAGAGATAATAAGGCTCTTCGTATTTTTACCAATATGAATCATTTTAGTTCCGGTATCAGCCTGTTGATGATTATTTGTTACTGCAACAGAGTAAAATTCACCAACTGAGTTATCACCTAATAATAAGCAACTTGGATATTTCCATGTAACAGCTGAACCTGTTTCAACCTGTGTCCATGATATTTTGGAATTTTCACCGGCACATTTTCCTCGCTTAGTTACAAAATTAAAAATACCACCTACTCCATTTTTATCACCAGGATACCAGTTCTGAACCGTTGAATATTTTACTTCTGAATTCTTATTAGCAATAATTTCAACAATCGCTGCATGAAGCTGATTTTCATCTCTCTGTGGTGCAGTACAACCTTCCAAATAACTAACATATGCATCATCATCTGCAATTATTAAAGTTCTTTCAAACTGACCTGTATTAGCTGCATTAATTCTAAAATAAGTTGATAATTCCATTGGACATCTTACTCCTTTTGGGATATAACAAAAAGAACCATCACTAAAAACAGCAGAATTTAAAGCTGCAAAGTAATTATCAGTATAAGGAACAACCGATCCCATATATTTTTTAACCAAATCAGGATGTTCCTGAACCGCTTCGCTAAATGAACAAAAGATTATTCCTAATTCGCTCAGATTCTCTTTGAAAGTTGTTTTAACTGACACACTATCCATTACAGCATCCACAGCAACTCCGGACATCATTTTTTGTTCATCCAAAGGAATTCCTAATTTATCGAAAGTTGCTTTTAAATCAGGATCTACATCATCCATGCTATCCAGGGCAACTTTTTGTTTTGGTGCTGAATAATAAATAATATCCTGATAATCAATTTCAGGTATATTTAAATGTGCCCACTCAGGCATTTTCAAGGTTTGCCAATAACGAAAAGCTTTTAATCGAAACTCCAACATAAACTCAGGTTCATTCTTTTTTTGCGAAATCATCCTAACAGTATCTTCATTCAAGCCCTTTGGTATAGTTTCATTTTCAATATCAGTAACAAACCCATACTTGTATTCACCCTGCGTTACATCATTTAATATTTTATCTTGATCTTTTTCCATAACTTTGCAAAATCTCTATATAAAACCGCACTACGTTTAAATAGATTAAATCTAAATTAGGTGCAAATATATTTAAATTTTAACAACTATTACAGCAAGATTGTTTAATCTTTTTTTTTAATGATATATATCAATTTTTAAGATGAGTGATAAAAAACAACAGTTAAGAGAAATCTCTGAATTAGGTGAATTTGGTCTTATTGATCACATTACAAAGGATGTAAAATTGCATCATAAAAATACGTTAAAAGGAATTGGTGACGATGCAGCTGTAATTAACCACGGAAATATTTGTTCCATAGTTACAACGGACCTTCTGGTTGAAGGAATTCACTTCAACCTCATTTATACACCCTTAAAGCATTTAGGATATAAAGCAGTTGTGGTAAACCTTTCGGATGTTTATGCAATGAATGCTACGCCCAAACAAATAACTGTTTCTGTTGCTATATCAAGAAAATTTGCAGTTGAACATATGGAACAACTTTATGAAGGTATAAATTTGGCTTGCGAACATTATAATGTGGATTTGGTTGGTGGCGATACATCCTCATCACTAACAGGTTTGGCTATAAGTATTACTGCAATCGGTGAAGCCAAAAAAGAAGACATCACATACAGAAGTACTGCTAAGAAAAACGATATTGTTTGTGTAACTGGTAATTTGGGTAGCGCTTATATGGGATTACAATTATTGGAACGTGAGAAAGAAATTTTCAAAACAAATCCCGATTTTAATCCAAGCCTCAAAGGATATGACTACATTCTTGAGCGTCAATTAAAACCAGAAGCAAGAAAAGATATTATTAAAATATTAAAAGAACTGAAAATTAAACCTACTTCAATGATTGATATTTCGGACGGATTATCTTCGGAAGTTCTTCATATATGCAATAAATCAGATGTTGGTTGTAAAATATTTCAGGATAAAATTCCTATCGACTTAAATACAGAGAAGATGGCTGAAGAATTTAAAATTGAGCCATTAATTGCTGCTTTAAATGGTGGTGAGGACTATGAATTATTATTTACAATTGACGTTAAGGATCTTGAAAAAATAAAAAACCAAGCATCAATTCATGCGATTGGTCATATTGCTGACAAAGAACATGGAGCCGTGATGATTACAACTGGAGGTCAGTCAATTCAGCTTCAAGCACAAGGCTGGAATCAAATGAAAGAAGAATAAATATATTATTCTATTCAAACTTTCGTTTCATAAACCAAATGTCTTGTAATGAGAAATTTACACTTATATTATAGAACCTTTCTTCTATTAAGCCATCATTAAGTGTACCATAATTTCCAACCTGAAACGCAACATTAAACATGCTTAAATTTCTTTTTACAGGAATTCCCAAACCAAATGTTAATGCCTTTGAATTTAACTGATTATTGTAAATGCTTAAATATGAACTATTATAGTATGCACCTATCCGGTAATACCATCCTGTAAATGCTTTTCCACTATTTCTACCTTTAGGACTATACTCCAACCCAAGTGCAAATTTATGGCTGTCTTTTGTTTCCATTTCTGAATTCTGGAATTCAATATCTGACCATTTATTTAAAGTATAATCAAAAGCAACTGTGAGCTTATTATTTTTTGTGGCAGAAAATCCAATTCCCATTTTTTCAGGAATTGAATAGCTTTCGCTATTTTCCAGATCTTCTCCAGAATATAGCTCGAGACCGTCCACATCATAAATAATCCGATCAGATGAAGAGTTTAGGTTTCTTTTATGTCCGTATATTGCACCTAATGTGTAATTAAACTTTTTACCTTCAATATAATATTGTAAACCATAATCAACATAAAGACCATTTACATAATTTATACTATTTAAACTGTAATCAATTATATCATTACCAAAAGAAATTTGTTCATCCTCCTCTAAAGTACCAAACAAATAAGAAACGTTTAAACCAAGTGACACATTTTTATGTACTTTAAAAGAATTTCCCATATATATTTGGTTTATTCCTCCGGTTCCAATATATGTGTCATTATATACACTATTATCCTTTTCCATTTCATTTACAGTAGAAATATTATATCCAACTGAGCTAAATGGCATTAACCCTATACTAACACCCCACCAGTTCTTAGCTTGAAACCCAAGAGCAAATCCTGAAAGATTCCCATCAAACTGTTTTTGACTATTATTTGTTGTTGAAAACTCTGAAAATTCACCCAAGACACTTAATTCATATATAAAATATAAACTATCGATACCTGAATACGAAGCAGGATTAAGATTATTAAGGCTGTTTACAGATTTCATTCCTATACCCACTCCACCCATGCCCTGATTCATTCCAGATCCTTTTGAAACAATTTCTCCAACGCCAAAAACAGAATAAGGAGAACTTGTCAGATTTTGAGAAATTAATAATTCAGGTAAAACTACCATAATTATTAAAATCAGTATATTATTAAATTTCATCTGATTCGTTTTATTTAAAATTCTAAATATGTTATTTTTAATCTTGGGGCTCTTTCTGGATCACTGCTGGTGCTTAATATAAGTCTTTCCAGTGATGTGTTGAAATAAGGCGATGGCAGAGTTAATAAAAGTCCTTTATCAGAGTCTATAAAACCCTCATCAAGTTGTTCCTGAATAAAATCAGTAATATTAAAAGAATAATATGTGTCAAGATGATATTGTTCATCAAGGTTAAATTCACAGTAAGATATAAAACTCTCATCATCTTCCAGATCAAATTCGTTAAATTTATTAGTACCATAAACTGATATTAATTCCGGAAGATCTGTTTTGTAACTCTCATTATCTGGCTTAAGAATTAATTCTACCGAAGTTATTATATCTTTTTCATCGAAAAGAATACTATTCAGATATGGAAATGTAATTTTTGTTAGGACTCCAGTGCCAGCCTGAATGTATGATTTATTGTCTGCTGATTTTGAATTTAACTCGTTTTTCTGAGTAATTAGCCCTTCCAGCACAGTACCTGATCTATCGCTCACTAAACAACTAAAATGATACTGTGAATCTGATGAAGGAAATTCATATACAATTTCTTCCTTTTCTTCTTTAATTCTGCTTGTATATAAATTAAACCTGAGTTCTAAACTTTTGAATCCAACAATAGCAGAATTTTTAGAATTATCAGGTATTATTGCAAATCCATAAAGATAATCCAGGAACTCCTCATAGGAGGATAATTCTTCGGTATTATTTTTCATTTTCTCAAACAAATCTTCTCCCATTGAATCATCCAGACGAATCTCTATCACAGAATCTCTATGAGGTCTGGGATAATAATCCAGACTTCCAATACTGTAATCATAAGTTTCCAAATCCGAAGAATTATAGTAATCAGAAATATCATCTCGTACCAGTTTCTCCTTTAGTTTATAAATATCTATTCTCTGGATTTGATTAGTATCTCCATATGTGTATTTGGAATATGGCAAAACCAATATCAGAGAATCAAACACGTCTGATTCTTCAACTCTAACATCATCTGATATAGGAAGTCCTATACGAAAAAATCCTTTTGCGCTTAAATTACCAAACTCTCCATCCTCATAACAACCGGATAGTATTGTTCCTGTTGACGATGTCTTTACTGAATCTACTATTATAGTAGATAATACCATACTAAAAGTATCTACTTCAACAATCCGGGTTGTGTTATCAATAAAGTTTTCACCAAGAATAAGATTATCATTATTACATGATGGTAAAAGATATGCTAACAACAGTATAGCTGATACTCCTAAATTTATTTTTTTTAGCAAATTCATGTAAATTGTTTTTACAAATTATAATTATCGAGTAAAAATAGGGTGTTAGAATGCTTACAGAAAAATTTAATAGATAATTAGGGAGGAAACATAGACGAACTTGTCAATACCAATTTACTTCTCACCTTAAACAATATAAGGAAGGCCTACTTAGACTTCAGGTAAACACATAACAATAATTATTTCTTACAGGATGATTCAGCTTATTATTTATCACCAAATACAAATAACCGGTATATAACTTTATTTCATCGACAAAATATGAGTATTAATCTAATTTGTTTTTATCATACTATTACTCTCTGTTACATTTGAGCAAAAAATTAATTACAAAGCGGTAGAATTATGAAAAAATATATTAATTACATGCAGTTAGGTTCTAAAATTTTCATTCTTGGATTAATGGTATTATTAGTCTCTTGTAGTGATGACGATGATGATGATGATACAACAATTGGCAATTGGGTTGAACTGTCAGATTTTGACGGTGTTCCAAGGTGCGATGCCATTGCGTTTACAATTAACGATAAAGCCTATTTTGGAACAGGTTACGAAGAAGGCTCAACACGTCTTCGGGATTTTTGGTCATATGATCCCGGTTTAAACTTTTGGTATAAATTAGATTCTTTTCCGGGTGTATCCAGAAACGGAGCTGTTGGGTTCAGTATTAATGGAAAAGGTTATATTGGAACAGGATATGATGGAGAGAATAAATTAAAAGACTTTTGGGAATATGATCCTGAAAGTAATTCGTGGACCCAAATTGCTGACTTTAGTGGCACTGCCAGATATGGTGCCGTTGCTTTTTCAATTGGAGATTTTGGATATGTTGGAACCGGATATGATGGAAATTACTTAAAAGATTTCTGGAAATATGACCCTACTTCTGGTGAATGGGAACAAATTGTTAGTATAGGTGGAAATAAAAGACGAGGTGCAGTTGCCTTCACAATTGATGATAAAGCATATGTTTGTACAGGTATTGATAATGGATCCTATGAAGAAGATTTCTGGGTTTATAATCCAACAACTGGAGTGTGGGGTCAGTTAAATGATATAGACGATACTACAGATGAGGACTTTGACGATGACTACGCGTTTACTGGAACAGATAAAGTTGCTTTTTCCATAAATGGCATGGGTTATATAGCAACAGGAGGTGCTGGTGGTGTAGGTGGAGAAGTTTGGGAATATGACCCAATAACCGACTTATGGGAAGAAAAAACATATTTTGAAGGAGCAGCAAGAGTAGATGCTGTAGGCTTTTCTATCGGAAATCGGGGCTATGTAGCAACAGGACAGAATGGCACATACTTTTTCGACGATATATGGGCTTTTGATCCTAATGAAGAAGAAGATGAGAATGATTAATTAGGTTTTAAAATACGTTCGTTTGATATAAGAGGACAGTTAATACCAACTGTCCTCTTATATTATCAGATTCTATTTAGGCAGCAATCCAAAGATTTTCCAGATTGCTTTATGAAATTTATGAATACTTTGCACAGGCTCTGCAAACATAAAAATACATTCTTTATGTATTAACTCAATAATAAGATCTTTTGCAATCATTTCAGTTTCTTTTGTATTTGAAGTTTGTTGAACCCAAATATGTTTTATCCCTTTTTCTGCTGCCTGTTTAATAATTGCGTCTGTTTCTGATTTAGGAGTTACAATAAATAGTTTTTCAAATCCATCCGGAATATCAATAATTGATTTATATACTTTTACTCCATCAATTTCATCGAGCTTTGGATTTATTGGGCAAATATCGAATCCTTTTTCGCGGAGCTCTTTAAATATAGCATAACCAAACTTTTTTGTATTACCAGATATTCCGGCTACAGCTAATTTCTTTGGAGCTAAAAACTCCTGAATACTTTGTTTTTTATTCATTACTAAAAGAATCTTGTTAGTTATTTATCAAATATTACCTTCTTTTTATTCCTTTTTTGCTCTTTTCTTTAACTGAACGGCAAGAGGTCCCCAAATGAGAAATAGATGAGTTAACATTCCTCCAATTAAAACAGGACTAATTTCTTCGTAATATGATGTACCTCTAAGCTTTAAAGAACATCCAACAATTATAGCCCCCCATATTATAGCGCTTCCGATAATAAAATAACCAATTGCTCCTTTTTTCATAATTTGATTCTCCTATTTTTTAAGGTTAATAAATAAAAAGCTAATTAATTTTACTCCTCAATTTCTTCAAAATCTTTTAAACATTGTTTGAGTTCGTCAAGATGCTGCTTATACATTTTTTTATTCAAATACTGCGAAAGAGGAATGGTAATTCCAAGACCAACAACAAAAACAATAACTATCTTTATTAATACCTCATTTTTTAATAAAGACAATATTTCAGAAATCTCTTTTTCTCCAGCTCCAATAAATATCCCAAGCCCTAATCCAAAAATAATTGCAAAGGGTAATAAAATAAATTTAGTGAAATTACTTTTATTAAAATTTACATATCGTTCAATATCTTTTATTGTTTTCTGTAGTGCAGGTTTAAGCTGATCTGCAGAAATTACTGTTTTCCGTATACGGTTATAATTACGCCATGAAAACGACAAGAGTAACCCAAAGAATAAAATGCAAAATGGGATAATTATTAGTTTATGATTCTCCAGATTTATATATAGCCACAACATAAAATAAAGAAAAATACTTCCTCCTCCAATAAGTTCAAATAGGTAGTTCCTCTTCACTTTTTTCAAGGCTGTATTTGACTTACTTTTTATTTTAAGTTTTGCCTCTATTTCTTCTTTATTAAGATGTCCTTCATCTTCAAAAGAATTTTTCCAGACATTTTTTATATCATTAAAGTCCATATTCAAGTTCCTTTAATATTTTCTGTAATTTGGTTTTAATTCTGTTGATTTTCACACCAACATTTGACATTGTAATACCTGCTATTTCAGATATTTCTTCATAAGAATAATCGTCCATATATAGAATTATGATCGCTTTTTCTGCTTTATTCAATTTTCCAATTGCTTTTTGTACAATTCCTCTGCGATCTTCTTTTTCTTTATATGTCTCTTCATTTTCAATATGAATAGGAATCTCAGGCACTGGATCTTCGGTGTTCTTTTTATCCTTTCTGAACTGGGCAATAGCAGTATTCAAAGCTACTCTGTACATCCAAGTCGAAAATTTCGATTTTTGATTGAATGTAGAATAAGACTGCCACAATTGCACAAGAATATCCTGAAACAAATCCTTCCTGCACTCATCTTTATCGCAATACATACTGGAAACCTTATAAATAATTCCTTGATGTTTTTCGATAAGCGAAACAAACTCTTCTTTTATATTTCTATTACTCAACTCTCTATTTTATTTTGATATTTAGTAAGTAGATAATTATTTCATTTTATTACAAATATTTTATTATCAAATCTAAAAAACTTATTTCTTTATCTTTGTGTTTTTGTCAACACAATTACTAAATGGGAAAAAATTATCCAGAGCATATCCAAATTGAGAAGGCGGGAGAGCATAATTTAAAGCAAATAAGTCTCAACATACCTCATTATAAAATAACTTGTTTTACTGGAGTTTCCGGATCAGGGAAATCTTCTTTGGTTTACGATATTATTTGTAAAGAAAGCCAACGAAGATATTTTGAATCCTTTTCATCATATGCCAGACAATTTCTGGGAAAAATGGCTCGACCTGAAGTTGAGCATATTGAAGGTTTAATGCCTGCTATCTCGGTAGATCAAAAAACAACAAGCAGAAATCCACGTTCAACAGTAGGCACAATTAGTGAAATTTATGATTACTTAAGATTATTGTTTGCCCGAACAGGCGAAAAATCTGAACTTTTTCCGGAATTAAAACTTACACGAAGTCTTTTTTCATTTAATAACCCGGAAGGATATTGTCCAAATTGCAAAGGTTTGGGTGTTGAAGATCGCATTGATCCAGAACTTTTGATAAAAGACCCAAATAAAAGTTTAAGGCAAGGAGCATTAAAAATTACAACACCTTCTGGTTATACAATATATTCACAAGTTACAATTGATGTATTGAATCAGGTTTGCAACTCGGAAGGATTTAATGTTGATATTCCCTGGAACGATTTAACAGAAGATCAAAAAGACATAGTTCTTAACGGAAGTGATAAGATTCAAATTCCTTTTGGGAAACACACTCTTGAATCCAGAATGAAATGGAGTGGGATTACTGCAAAACCTCGTGAAGAAGGATTTTACAAAGGGATATTACCCATAATGGAAAATATTCTTCGGGTTGATAGAAATCCGAACATACTTCGATTTGCTAAAACTGCAAACTGCAGTTCTTGTAATGGTAAAAGATTAAATGAGAAAACTCTTTCCATTAAAATAAATAATAAAAGTATTGCTGATTTTTCTGAATTATCAATATCTGAATTAAAAGAAGTCATTAAAAGCACTCCTTTTCCTAAGAATCAAACTTCAATAGCTCAACCTATAATTGAAAAAATTATTGCGCGATGTGAAATAATGCAGGATCTGGGACTTGGTTATTTAGAATTAAAAAGAGAATCTACAACTCTTTCGGGAGGAGAAGCACAACGAATTAGGCTTGCCACTCAAATCGGGACTGGATTACGAGGAATATTATACATTCTTGATGAGCCATCAGCTGGACTTCATCCAGCTGATAACAGCAGAATGATTAGAGTTGTGAAATCATTGCGAGATCAGGGAAACACGGTATTGGTTGTTGAACATGATCCTGATACAATGATAAATTCGGATCAGATTATTG
Source organism: Bacteroidales bacterium (assembly GCA_030637515.1). Taxonomy (GTDB): domain Bacteria; phylum Bacteroidota; class Bacteroidia; order Bacteroidales; family UBA12077; genus UBA12077. The sequence goes on along the minus strand of DAOWGM010000169.1, from coordinate 13,845 downwards.
ATATCGGTCCATTTGCTGGGAAAAACGGAGGCAATATACTTTTTAATGAAAAAACAGAGAATCTTTTCTCCGTTTCTTGTAAAGAAAGTGAAACCCTTAAATCATTAACAGAAAAGACACCTATTCCTGTAAGAAAAATTGAATTACAAGACAAATGGTTAAATATTTCAGATGCTTGCCTGCATAACTTAAAGAATATTGATATACAATTTCGGCTTCATGCCTTAAATGTTGTAACAGGTGTTTCGGGTGCCGGAAAATCAACCTTAGTATTTCATGTTTTAGGTAAATATTACGAGCAATTATTTTCAGGAAAACCTGCCAACAAAAACTTTAAAGAAATAAGCTCCGATAGCGAAATCCACAAAATAATTGAAATAGATCAAGCACCGATTGGGCGAACACCAAGAAGTAATCCTGCAACATACACAAAACTCTTTGATCTTATTAGAAACTTATTTGCTGCACAGGAAGAATCCAAGAAAAATAAATGGAACCAAGGACATTTTTCTTTTAACACAAAAGGTGGTCGCTGCGAAACTTGCGAAGGAGCTGGATATATTCAAACCGGGATGCACTTTTTAAGTAACGTAGAAACAATTTGCGAAACCTGCGACGGAAAAAGGTACGATACAGAAACACTTAATGTAAAATACCAAGGAAAAAACATATCTGAAGTATTAGAAATGGAAATTTCTGATGCACTCGATTTTTTTGAGGATGAAGTTAAAATAAAGCACTATTTAACAATATTGAACAAACTTGGACTTGGGTATTTATCTTTGGGTCAGTCGGCTACAACTCTTTCTGGTGGTGAAGCACAACGATTGAAACTGGCTTCAGAATTGGTAAAACCAGCTAAAAGTCATACTCTGTATATTTTTGATGAGCCAACTACAGGACTACATTCTTATGATATTTCAATCTTGATAAATGCTTTAAATGATCTTACAAAGAATAATCACACGGTAATTGTTATTGAGCATGAAACACAGATAATTCAAAATGCTGATCATATTATTGATTTAGGACCTGAAGGAGGAAACTTGGGTGGAGAAGTAATATTCTCAGGATCGTATAAGAATCTTTTAAATTGTAAAAACTCACTTACAGGCAAAGCTTTATCTATAAACAAACACCATAAAATAACAAATGAGGATGTTGATTTACATGAAATCATTCATGCACCAATTGTTTTAAATGGTATTAATACGCATAATTTAAAAAATATTGATGTTAAATTTCCACGAAATAAACTAACAGTACTTACAGGAATAAGTGGAAGTGGAAAATCTTCGTTGGCATTCGACACATTATTTGCAGAAGGACAATTTAGATTTACCGAGAGCTTTTCAACTTATGCACGAAGTTTAATACAGCAAAAATCAAGACCAGAAATTGTTGAATGTAAAGGATTAACTCCAACAATAGCTATTGATAATAAGGCAGTAACGAAAAATCCGCGCGCAACTGCAGGAACCATAACCGGGCTCTATGATCTGTATCGTTTACTATTTTCAAGAATTTCTAAAGATCAAAACGGGCGTGAATGTAACGTATTATCAAGCCATTTTTCATTTAATCATCAGGCTGGAGCTTGTCCTGTTTGTAATGGCTTAGGTTTTCAACTTACTTGTGATACTGATAAATTAATTTCAAATCCGGAATTAGCAATTGCAGATGGTGCCATGAATGGTTCTAAACCAGGGAAATTCTATGGCGATCCATTTGGGCAGCATATAGCTATTCTAATTGAAGTTGGCAAAGTAAACAACATAGATTTTGATCAAACATGGAATGATTTGAGCGAAAAAGCAAAGGAAATTGCTCTATTTGGAACCGGCGATACTGAATATGATGCTTCGTGGAAATTTAAACGAAAAAACAGAGAAGGAACGCATCAATTCAAAGCCAAGTGGTTAGGTTTAGCAAATTATATTGATGATGAATATTTTAGAAAACACGACAAACAAGGTGGCGAAAATGTAGCCGCATTAATGAAAGAAGTGAAGTGTGATCATTGCGCAGGAAGTAGATTAAATCCTGATATTTTAAGATATAAAGTTTCTAACAAAAACATTGCAGAACTTTCTAAATTAGAAGCAAATGAATCAATCTTGTTTTTCAAAAATTTAAATAATACTCTTTCAGAGAAAGATTATACTATTGCTTCAGAAATTATTAAATCATGCATTTTTAAACTAAATGCTATGGTAAAAATCGGATTGGGATATCTTAGTATTGATAGAAATACCATGACTCTTTCTGGAGGAGAAGGTCGTAGAATAAGACTTATTTCTCAATTAGGAGGCGAATTAATGGGTATAACATATGTATTGGATGAGCCAACAGTTGGTTTACATTCTAAAGACACTCAAAATCTGATTGAGCTCATAAAAAAACTTTCGGAGAATAATACAGTTGTTGTGGTTGAGCATGATGAAGAAGTTATAAAATCTGCCGATTACATCATTGAATTAGGTCCTAATGCCGGAGATGAAGGTGGTGAGATTATTGCTCAGGGTAACACAAAGGATTTTATGAATACTAAGGATTCTCTTACATCAAAATATCTTCAAAAAGAATATAAGTTTGATTTTCCAAAAACTGAGCTAAAATTACACGCAGGAATTCAAATTAAATCTGCTTTTGCAAATAATCTAAAAAACATCAATGTCGAATTACCGGAAAATGGAATTACTGTTTTCACTGGTGTTTCAGGGAGCGGGAAATCCAGTTTGCTATTTGATGTTATTGCAAAATCCTCTGCTACGAACAAAGCAATAAATTGTGAAATGATTAATGGATTAGACCAGTTCAACTCCATAATAAAAATGGACCAGTCGGCAATCGGAAAGAATCCTTTAAGCACACCTTTAACGTTTCTTGGTTTATATGATCAAATTCGGGATTTGTATGCTAAAACTGACCTGGCAATTAAAAATAAATTTAAGAAATCACAATTTTCATATAATACAAAAGGTGGCAGATGCGAAAGCTGCAAAGGGCAAGGGCAAACAAAAGTATCTATGGATTTTCTTTCTGATGTTTGGCTTACTTGCCCGGATTGTAATGGTAAAAGATTTAAAGACGAAATACTTCAGGTAATATGGAATGATTTATCTATTTCTGATATTTTAGAATTAACCGTTAAAAATGCTTCCAGTGTTTTTAGAACTGAAGAAAAATTAAGCTCGGCGTTTGAATTATTATGTGATTTAGGATTAGGTCATTTAAAATTAGGACAATCGGCAACAACACTTTCGGGAGGAGAAGCGCAAAGATTAAAACTGGCAAAAGAATTGTTAAAAAAAACAAAAGAAAAATGTTTGTATTTGCTCGATGAACCAACAACAGGTTTACACTTTTATGATATAGAAAAACTATTAGCTGTATTATCTGGACTTAGAGACAAAGGACATGCCTTATACATTATTGAGCATCATCCATGGTTAATGAAATTTGCAGATTATGTTGTTGAGCTGGGTCCAGAAGGTGGTGAAAAAGGAGGATATTTATTAAACTAAAAAAGGAACTATGATTGTCCCTTTTCTTTGAAATATGTTCTGATTAAAACTTTCTTGAGTTCCCTTCCAAGTATTTTATGTGTTACAATTTCAGGTATTGTTTCGAATTGCATATTTGGATCATTTTTCGAAAGCTCTTTTTCACTCAGATCAATCTGATATAAAAGCGACATGAGTTTTTCTGAATCATTATGTAATAACTTATCGATATATTCTTTCAGTTGATCAAATAATTCTTCGTAAGCAAAATTCACATTACCAGAAAACTCAACATCCATTCCAAACATTGCAAAATCCTTACGGACCTGCTCTGCAGTTAACAAAACAAATTTTTCTTCTTTTTTGGATCTTTCAATCTGACTTTGACTAATTAGCTGGCTCATGAACTGGTATTTGTACCGAATTCAAAATTGCTTCCACCTGACGCAAATAATCGCGTTTATCAAACTGAGGTGCAAAAACAAATCCATCAATATTAATTACTTTATTATTTTTCTCATCAATAAAAGAAAAACTAACAAATGGGCCACCCATAAAATCGTTTTCAATTTTCCAAAGATTCCTTAACTCAATAACATCAATTTCATTTACTTTTATTTCTCTTCTGAATGTAGTAGCCTCTGTCTCAACAGCCATATATGATCCCTCTGTAGGTCCTGGTATAAACTTTTTTGTAAACTGGGTTCTTTTTGCAAATAAATAATCCGATGTTAATTCAACTTCGGGTTTTTCGTATGAATAAACTAAAATACCTTGGACCATACCTCCTCTACCACGACTTTCAATCCAAACAAAATCCGTTGTATCTAAATCCAATGTATAACCTTTCGGGACAGTTAATCTTATTCCAAACTTTTGCGTTAATCGTTCTGCAATACCAATTTGTTCATACTTTTTATAATTTTTCGCATAACGTTCCAACTCCTTTTTAAGAATTCGATCTACCAAAATATCGCCCTTTTCTCTAATAACACTTGCTAAGGCACTATCACTTTGAGCAAGAACATTAATTATAATCTGAGGCTTAGCCCATAGATTTACTTGCACAACCATTTTTGGCTCATGTAGCTGGTTATCAACTTTAGCTATGATAATATTCCTATGTGTCTTAAAAATATTTGTAAAAGCATTATATGGAATATGCACAAGATCAAACATAGGTTCGCTCTGAGGTAAAGCAGGATGTGCCTGACTTAGCTTTTTACGAAACTCCTCACCAACTTCAGAACTCCATTGGTCTGGTTCAATAACGAGTATAACTTCACCCGATTTTCCTGATACATTTGTTAATAATGCTGATGAATTTTTTTCTTTACACGAAGAAAAAAGAATAATTATGGCAATAACTGATACGAATGCTTTTTTCATAAGAAGTAATATTTATTGATATAATTTATTTATTCAAATATATTTTTAGTTTTGCTCCGGGTGTCAGTCCGTTTTCATCATTTATATTGTTTTCTTCTTTCAATTCCGAAATTGATCTGCAATTAAATTTATTTGCAATACTCCACACTGTATCGCCTTTTTGAACAGTATAATAAATAAAACGATCAGTCGAATCTCTTTGTTGTTTAGGTCTGTTTTTTTCTTCATCAATCATTGTTGCCTTTTGTGGTGTAATCCATACATCCAGTTTTTGACCAACGCTTAAATCGTTCGTAGGCAGGCTATTCCAAATTTTTATATCTTCAATTGTACAATTATATTTTATAGCAATTTTATGAAAATACTCACCTCGGGTTACTTCATGTACAATTTTCATTTTACCATTTGTTTCACCGGAATTTACAGTAGGCTCTTCTGTTTCATTAATTGAATTTGTTTCATCAAAAAGTACTTTTTCGTTTTTCAGAAAAGCTCTTATTTTTCCGACAGGTAGAATTACAGTTGCAGATTCTTTCATCTTAGGAATATAATCCAATTTATACGATGGATTAAGAAATTGAAGTGTTTCTACCGGAACTTTTATAATCTCCGAGATTCGCTTAAAGCTTACAGCCTTATTAATTCTCAGTGTATCTACATTCATATGTATGAAATCGGAACGAACAGGATCAATATTATGATCTTTATAATAATTCATTACATAATTTACAGCAATAAAAGCGGGTACATATCCATTGGTTTGATCGGGCAAATAAGGTTGAATTTCCCAGAAATTTGTTTTTCCACCCGATCGTGCAATTGCATTTCTAACAACACCTGGGCCTCCATTATATGCTGCAAGAGCCAGTTGCCAATCGTTATAAATACGATATAAATACTGTAAATAACTACAAGCAGCTTCGGTTGCTTTATAAGGATCGCAACGCTCATCAACATAAGAGTTTACCTCAAGATCAAACATCTTACTAGTATTAATCTTAAATTGCCACAACCCAACTGCTGCAGAAGATGAGATTGCTCTTGGATCAAGAGCCGATTCAACAATAGCAAGATATTTTAGTTCAAGTGGTAATTGATATTTATCCAGCATTTCCTCGAAAATAGGGAAATACAATTCTGCTAATCCAATAATTTTAGCTAAATGTTCTCGTCGCTCAATTGTATAAACATCGATGTATCTGCGAACACGATCGTTGTACTCCAACTCCATAGGTGTTAAATTATTTAGCTCAGCTATTTTATATTCATATACTAAATCAGGGTAAATAGGAATGGAATCTTTTTTCTTTTTCTTAATCTCCGGATTTTCATCATTAATAGTGAAAATAAGATGTGAATTACCCGCAAAAGCACTTACTCCAATATCTGAAACTAAAAATCCAACCAATAGTAAGATATAAACTCGCCTGCCCATATAATTTTTAAATTAACACTCAATAAATAATCATTTAAAGGGTAAAAATAATATTTATCTAAAACTTATTCATTAAATTATCTGAAAAAGCAAATTGTTTTTTATTAACATTAAGGAATAATAAAAAAGCCTGCACCAAATTTAATATCAGTGCAGGCTGCAATTATAAATAAATAAAAATTATTTCTTTTCAGTATCCTGATCTTCTTTCTCTTCCTTAGTAGCGTTTTTAAACTCTTTCATTCCCTGACCAAGACCTCTCATTAGTTCCGGTATTTTTTTGCCGCCAAATATTAATATAACTACCAAAACGATGATAACAATTTCCCATGGTCCGAACATTCCTAAAATTACCGATACTAATAATAACATATCCTTAGTTTTTAATGTTTGTACTTATACAAATGTAAGATATTTTATTATTTATTTAAACAGTTTAAAAATATCGTTCCCATTTGCATAAAGTAACAATGATAAAAGAAGAACCATTCCTGCTATTTGTGCATACTCCAGAAATTTATCACTTGGTTTGCGTCCTGTTACCATTTCGTAGAGTAAAAACATTACATGACCACCATCCAATGCTGGAATAGGAAGCACATTCATTATTGCAAGAATTATTGACAAAAATGCTGTTAAATTCCAGAATGCCCGCCAATCCCACGTTCCTGGGAATATTTTTCCAATTGTAATAAACCCTCCAAGTGATTTATACGCTTCTGTTTTTGGCGAAAATATAAGTTTTAATTGTTTTAAATAACTTCCAAAAGTTTCAAGACCTTTATCAATTCCAGCTGGAATAGATGCCATGAAACTATATTCAATACTTTCAAGTTCGAAAAATTCACTTATCGATCCACCTGTTGTAACTCCTATTAATCCTGATTCAGGTACATTTACTTCGTAATGAACAGTGTCAGTATCGCGTAAAGCAGAAATCATTACTGTACTATTCTTATAATGAGATAAAGTATCTCTAAACTGATCATGAAATTCACAAAGATTTCCATTAATAGCGACCATTTTATCATTTACTTTAAAACCAGCTTTCTTTGCAGGAGAATCTTTTGCAAAATCACCTATAAAAAATGGGATTCGCACAAAAATAAAATCACGACTTTTTAAAAGTTGAGGAATAATTGATTCAGGAACGGGAATTTCTCTCTTACTTCCATCTCTTTCAACCTGAATTGTTTTTATATCATCAAGTACTAATTGAGAAACGAATGCTTGAAAATCTTCTAATTCTTCACCATCCAATGATAGGATTTTATCTCCATTCCTAAGTCCCATATCATATGCCAGAGAATCAACCGTTATTCCGTGTTTAACATTTTTATTTGGTAAGTATTGCTCTCCCCAGGTATATAAAACCGCAGAATAAATAACCAAAGCTAATATGAAATTAACCAATACGCCACCAAGCATTATTAACAATCTTTCCCAAGTTTTCTTTGCTCGGAATTCATGAGGTTGTGCTGGTTGTTTCATCTGCTCCTTGTCCATAGACTCGTCAATCATTCCAGATATTTTCACATATCCACCCAAAGGCAACCAACCCATTCCATATTCAGTTTCACCTTTTTTAAATTTAAAAAGCGAAAACCATGGATTAAAGAATAAATAAAATTTTTCAACTCTTGTTTTAAATAATTTTGCGAATGCAAAATGTCCAAATTCATGTAAGATCACTAATATTGATATACTTAATATGAATTGTGCTATTTTAACTAATACTTCCATCTATCTTTTATTTCTTGTTTATTATTATTTTAGAGAATTCTCTCGTTTCTTTATCTGTTTTTATTAAATCATCCAATTCGGGATGTTTTATATAAGCTATTTTTTGCATGCTTTGTTCAATAACATCTGTCATTTCGCAAAAGCCTATTTTATCTTTTAAGAATGCCTCAACGGCAATTTCGTTTGCAGCATTTAATATACAGGGCATATTTCCACATTTATCCATTGCATCAAATGCAAGAGCAAGATTTTTGAAACTTTTTAAATCAGGTTTTTCAAATGTGAGTTCAGGATAATCCCAAAAGCTAAATCTTGGAAAATTAGTTTTTATTCGATCCGGGAAGCCCAAAGCATACAAAATAGGTAATTTCATATCGGGTAATCCCATTTGTGCTTTCATTGATCCATCTTGAAACTGCACAGCTGAATGTACTATTGACTGAGGATGAACAACAACTTCAATTTGATTTGGATTTAATCCAAACAACCATCGAGCTTCTATTGCTTCAAGACCTTTGTTCATCATTGTTGCGGAATCAATGGTAATTTTAGCACCCATATCCCAATTCGGATGTTTTAAGGCGTTTTCTTTTGTTGCTGATTTTAAAAAATCAAGATTTTTTCCACGGAATGGTCCGCCTGAAGCTGTTAATATTATTTTCTCAATTGCATTTTGTCCTTCGCCAACCAAACACTGAAAAATTGCAGAATGCTCAGAATCGACAGGATAAATACTAACCTTATGTTGTAATGCTAATTTTTGAATTATTTCACCTGCAACAACCAATGTTTCTTTGTTTGCTAAGGCAATTGTTTTTCCTGATTTTATTGCATTTATAGTTGGTAGCAAACCTGAATATCCTACCATTGCAGTAAGAACTATGTCAATAGTATCCATTTCAACTATCTGACTAACAGCCTCATTACCTGCATATATTTTAACAGGAAGATCTCCTAATGCAGCACACAGCTCATCATATTTTGATTCGTTTGCAATAACAACTGTGTTTGGATGAAATTCTTTTGCCTGTGTTGATAATAATTCAACATTATTATAAGCAGTTAAAACTTCAACTTCAAAACGATCGGGATTTTCTCTCACCACCTCCAAAGCCTGTGTTCCTATTGAACCTGTTGATCCTAATATTGCAATTCTCTTTTTCATTAATCTTTCGCTTATTCGTCCCTCTTTCTGTAACTAAAATGCAACATAATCTTCTGGATCTAACGGTGTCCCATTATGCCATAACTCAAAATGAAGATGCGGTCCACTGGTAAGTTCACCTGAATTACCAATTATTGCAATTGCCTCTCCTGCAGTAACATGATTTCCAGCTTTCTTCAGAAGTTCAGAATTATGCTTGTATATTGAAATTAGATTATTATTGTGTTGTATTTGAATTACATAACCCGTTTCCAATGTCCAGTTTGCTATTATTACAGTTCCCTCAAGCACTGCAACAACTACATTGTTTGAAGCTGTTACTACATCCGTTCCTAAATGATTTTCGTTCGGATTAAACGAGTTCGTAATGATACCTTTAACCGGTGAGTAAAAATGAATTCTTGAAAAATCGGTTTTATTTGTGGTTTTGGTTAAAATTGACAAATTATACAATTCCTCTTCTTCAATTTGCTGACGCAATAATGAATCATGTTCCGATTTATCAAATATAATCTCCTCATAACGAACCGATGTATCCCTTGCACTTTCGTAGCTTAAAGGATTCCCTCCTCTTATTATTGTATTTATACTTTCAAAATATCGGTCACGGATCTCTAATTCGTGTTCAAGTGAATCAAGCTTATATACATTAGTAATGATATTTCTTCTCATATTTCCATCAGGATAACCAGGAATAAATTCTCTGATCGGTGTAAATGCAATTAAAACGGTTATTGCCGTAACCAATAATATAAGCCCTGATCCAATAATAGAAAATAGATTTAATCTTGAAAGTCGTAAAAATCCAACTTCCTCGAAAGTATCATCATTATATATTATTAGGCGATACTTATGCTTAAGCTTATTAACCAGATGTTTCTTTTTTTCTTTAGCCATTAATTAAAATAAATTTTTGCAAAGATAATACTTTCAACACAGAAAACACTTTAAATTAAGCTTACTAAAATAGCAGAAACAAATGAATTTACCGAAAAGTTTCTGACATTTATCAATCAAAATAACATCTTTTAACAATTGATAATGAACGAAATATACCTTAAACAATAAAATTAACACAATCAAAACGCAAGAAAAGTTAAAAATATTTTGATATTTAGCTTGCATTACGTAGATTTGCAACCGCAATAAAACAGAAAAAACGTACTTAAAATATATTGCGGGGTGGAGCAGTTGGTAGCTCGTTGGGCTCATAACCCAAAGGTCATAGGTTCGAGTCCTATCCCCGCTACTACAAAGGCCCTACAAACACTGTGTTTGTAGGGCCTTTTCTTTTTTAGGGTGTAAAAAAAGTGTAAAAATTGATTAATTTAGATTTACATGATAGAATAGCTTAACTATTTTAGTCCACGAAACAGAATCTATAGTTCAATAAATGAAGGTATATTTAATTCAATAGTTATTCCATCACGATTCAAATTATTATAAGATCTACATTTACCTTTTACTTTAAGCATTAACCCAGCAATAATTGCAAGACCAAGTCCGACACCCTTAACTTCTCCTGTAATTTTTTCTTCTGCCTGGTAGTAAGGAGTCCATATTTTTGCGTGTTCTTCATCAGATAATTTTATTCCATCATCGCTAATTAAAATATTAACATTATCCTTACTTTGTTTTATCTTAATCTCAACAGTAGGATCATTTGCAGGATGAAACTTTTTTGAATTATCTAATAATTTAAATATAACCAATTCAATAATATCAGGAGGAAGCTTAATATTTTCATTAATGGAAAAGGGCTCCATCACAAATTTTTCTATTTCCATTTCTTTAACAAGATCTTTAAAGATTATTGTTAACTGATCTGTATTAGTATATCCCTTTAATTTCTTATTATTTAAATTGTCTATAAGTTCCAGTATATTAGAAATGTCTCCATAATATCGCTTTGCCCCCGTTAAGGCAATATTTAATATATTTTCTTGATTTTCGCTTAAATTACTAAGATTTTGTTTTAATAGTTCAAGACCTCCTAAAATATAATTGAATGGTGTTCGCAATTTATGAGAAACAACGTTATGAAAAATCCAGACATCCCTATTATTAACCATTTCATGTGTTGCATCGCTTAGCTTAATTATATATTCTTCAGAGCTTAATATTTTCTTAAGAACTGTGATCTTTATCCAAAATTCTGAGTAATTAGCAAAATTATTGTTTACCGCCAAAATCGGCACATCTGGGTTTACTTCAGGCCAAGAGTTGAATAACTCATTATTTAATAAATTATATTGTTCTCGTAATTTATCAAGAAAAATAAAAGATGAATAATTACAATGTTCGGGAGGTAAAGCTAAAAGTGTTTTTGCTTTTGAATTTACATATAATATATTCCCGGTTTTATTGAGTATTATAAATCCATCATCTGAATGTTGAATTACTTCTTCAAATTTCTCTCTTTCTTCTTTTAGTTTTCTAAAACGATTCAATTTTAAAATAGTTTTCACTCGTTGTCTTAATATTGTTCTGTCAAATGGTTTTGAAATAAAATCGTCAGCACCTGCATCTATACCTTTTATCAATGAATCTTTATCATCAAGAGCAGTAATCATAATAATTGGGATTTCTGCAATTGCAGGGTTGTTTCTAATTCGGGTACATACCTCGTATCCATCCATCCCGGGCATCATAATATCCAGCAAAATAATATCAGGTATCTGTTTTTGTGTAATATCAAGTGTTTCCTGACCATTACTAGCAAACAATAAATCATAATTTTCCTTTTGTAGTAGCCCTTCTAATGTATCACGACCAAAAGGTTCATCATCTACAATTAATACGGTATTTTTTGTTTTTGAGCTCATAATTTAATATTACTAAAGTTTCTTATATAAATTTAAAAAAGCTAATCCATCTATTTTAGGCATTAAAATGTCACAAATAACTATATCAAATATATGTTTTCGAAACATTTTTATGAACCTTTCTTTATTTTAGATTTGTTTTTAGCATTATAAATATATTAAGCTTTCTTTTCCAAAAACTCATTTATAGTATTAACCAAATTCTTTAAACTAACAGGTTTTTTCAAATATTCATCAGCGCCTGCATTAAGGCATTTTTCTTTATCGCCTGGCATTACTAATGCTGTTAATGCAATAATAGGAACGCCAGAAATATCGGAATTGTCACTTAGCCTTATTCTCTTTATAACTTCCAGTCCGTCCATTTCGGGCATTTGTATATCCATTAAAATTAATTCGGGTTTTATTTCATACGTCATTTCTATTGCCTGTTTCCCATTACGCGCAACAACTACCATAAATTGTTTTACTTCAAGGTAATCTTTAATGGTGGTTATATTTTGTTCATTATCTTCGGCTAAAAGAATAAGTCGCTGACCACCATTCTTTTTCTGCTTATCTTCTTTCACTGTTAAAACATCAGACTCAGTTATATCACTTTTGGTATCTTTGAGTACGGATTTTCCTTCATCCCGATAACTTTCGGAATCTTTATAACCATACTCCATAAGTGGTATTGTAACAATAAAACGGCTGCCTTTTCCTTCCTGACTTCCAACTGTTATAGAACCATTGTGCATGTTTATTAAGTTATTTGCCAATGCCAGACCAAGTCCTGTTCCCTCGTATTGTCGTGAAAGTTTGCTATCTATCTGAACAAAAGGAAGGAATAATTTATCAAGGTTTTCTTGTGATATTCCAATACCTGTGTCCCAAACTAAAAAACTAATGGTTTGGTTTTTTTCATTTACTTCAACTTCAAAACCAATTTGTCCTCCCTTGGGAGTAAATTTCACAGCATTACTTAGTAAATTCACCAGAGTTTGTCTTAAGCGTTTTTCATCTGCCCGAAAAGTTTCAATTGTACCCGAAATACTTGTCGACACTTTAATTTTTTTCATAAAAGCACTTTGCTTTATAAATCTAAGACATGATTGCATTAATTTTTCAATAGATATTTGCTGATATTCCAAAACAATTTTTCCTGCTTCTATTTTTGCCAGATCAAGTATTTCATTTATTAATGAAAGTAAATGCTTACCACTTTCTTCAATATTGTGTAATTTTTCAGCTTGTACCTGATTAATATTTCCATAAATTTCTTCTTGTAATGCTTCAGTAAGACCAAGTACTGCGTTTAACGGGGTTCTAAGTTCATGACTCATATTAGCCAAAAAATCATCTTTCATTCTTGCTGCTTTTGCTAATTCGGCATTAGCGTAACTCAACTCTGCTGTTCTTTCTGTTACTAATTCTTCTAACTTATCCCTGTGTCTTTTAAGTTCTTTCTCGATTTTTTTTCTTTCAGTAATATCCCTGATTATCCCTTGCGTGGCCTTTCCTCTTTTGTAATCAATATATGAAACAGACACCTCAACTTCTAATTCTTTACCATTTTTTGTAAGTGCAGTGAATTCATATTTAGATTTCAGTTTTTCTCCACTAGCAATACGTTCTTGACGATCTTCAACAAACCACCTACTTTTAGGAGTCACTAATTGTAAAAAATCAAAGTCCGGATTGTTCAATTCTTTCTTGGTATATCCAAACATTTGAAGAAACGTATTATTAATTATTTTAAATTTGCGGTTGTACAACAAATAAATAGCATCATTGGAGTGT